>JAAXGF010000309.1 GCA_012267605.1 Alphaproteobacteria bacterium
CGAGTTGCGGAAGTCGGGCTAATTTCGGACGAAGTGATTGGGGAGTTCGATATCTCCATTGACATCGGTACTGGCGACAATGCCATCGCTTCGGCCACGGCTGTGCTCGACAGCGCGGACGCGGGCGATGGTTTGGTTCTCGACCAAGACTTTATTGCAGTTGAGGCGGCCCCAAACCTGTTTGACCTGATTGATTCTACGAACGAGGAAAATACAGGCATTCAGGTCAGTGGACTCGGAACAGCAGCGCTCACATTCACTGGGGAAGGCGATCCGTCCCTCTACGAAAATATCCTTGATTCTCTACGCATCGTGGATAGTGACGGTACCGATATTGAGGAACCTGCTTTCGCTGGCGCCGCTGGTCCCCGCACGTTAACGCTACAGGTGGTCGATGAAGACGGGCTTGCCAGCCTGGATCTCGCGATCGATTTCGACAGTGAACAGGAAGCTGGCGGCGTCGCCGTCATCACCGGTACCGACGGGGCCGACATCCTTGTGGGCGGCCCGACCGACGACGCTATTTCCGGAGGAAATGGTAACGACTTGCTGCGCGGTGCCGCGGGCAACGATCTTCTAGACGGCGGCGCGGGCGCCAACACCTATCGTTACGTCTCGCCCGACGATGGCTTCACGGTTTTAGACAATATCGCGGCAGCGCCCGATAGTGGCGATACCATCATCGGATTTGACGGCGACGACGTGCTCCAGTTTCTCGCCGGTAGCTTCTTCTCCGCCCAATCCGAGTTCGTCACAGACGTCAATTTCTTCGTAATCGATGAAGCATATGACGGTACCAATTCGGGTGCAGCGGCAGACAGCGGTCCTATTCTTGTTCACGATACGGCCAACGGCGTTGTTTCTTTCGATGCCGCGCCCAGTCCTGAGCCCGGTGCGGAGGGATACACTGTGATCGCGCAGGTCGGCCCCGGTATGGTGATCAATGAGGACAATCTGAATAATTTGGGTGGGGCTACTTAATTTTCTGGCTGCAATGTTCGGCCATCCAGGGGTCACACTCCACTTTCGAATAGCACTCACTTCGACGCTGCAACATAGACTCCGTCCCAGTCGGCACCTGGGGGGTGTATGCGATATTCATTCACGCGGGACCGATACAGATCGTAAAGACGCTCCAAGGCGCCGTCGAGCTTGCGGCAATCTTCGATGTGCGCGAGGGCAGTATCCCAATCTTGGCCGCGGTAGGCCTCAAGCATTTTCTGGTGGATTTTGTTCAAGGCACTAAAGTTGGAGCTCTTGGCAATTGAGGGATTGCCGAGAAGCGCGAATATGCGGGCAGCTTCCTTCTTTCCCTGCACCCGAATTAGATCTAGCTCTAGAGTCGCGAAATCCTGGACCCGAACTTGTGTGTTTTCACCAATCACGATGATCACACCGTAGGTCTTGGTCTGTCCCTCGAGGCGAGAGGCAAGATTGCATGGATCGCCGATCACCGAGTAATTGAAGCGGTGGGCCGACCCCATGTTTCCGACCAGGCAGTCGCCGGAATTGAGTCCGATACCGATGGAGATTGGGGTGTGAGGCCGCCCTTCCGCTTCGGCCGCGGCGCTCAGCTTGCGATCGAGCTTACTCAAACCGTCGAGCAACTCCAAGGCGGCCTCGCAAGCGTGCCGGACATGATCAGGATCGTCCAGCGGCGCGTTCCAAAAGGCCATGATCGCGTCGCCAATATATTTGTCGATTGTGCCGCGGCATTCGGTGATGCGGTCGGTCATGGCATTGAAATAGCTATTGAGTATGGCTGTCAGGCGCTTTGGATCGGTGGCGAATTTTTCCGACATGGCGGTAAAATTCCGTATGTCACAAAACATCACCGTTAGGTCCTTGACTTCGCCGCCGAGCTGCATCTTTTCGGGGTTAGCAGCCAACTGATCAACCAATTCCGCCGACATGTAATGGCTGAAGGCATCGCGCACCTGGCGTTGCTGGGCTTCCTTGCGCAAATAATTCCAATAGGTGATCACGCAATAGACAATGAATCCCACAGTGACCGGGTAGACGACGCCGAGCAGGGTGCCATCGGTGGTATAGAGGTACCAGGACGACCCGAGCAGGCCAGCCATCAAAGTGATCTGGAGAATTAGCCCACCGATCGCGCCAAGCAGCGGATTGACGATGGCCATGCCAATGCAAACGCCGATGATCAACAGGATGTCGATGAGCCTAGCGTCGGCCGGCCGACTGAGATGGGCCTGAGCCAAAATCGTCTCGAGTAGTTGGGCATGGACCTCCACCCCGGGCATTGCGCCCGAGATCGGAGTCTGTTTTATGTCGAGGAGACCGACAGCAGACGTGCCGACAAGGACGAGTTTATTGGTGAGCCCATCTCGAGGTACGGTTCCATTCAGCACATCCAGCGCCGAGACATAGCGGTCCCGATTACTGGGGGCGTAAGCCACCCATGTACGTCCATGTTCATCAGTCGGAATCTCAGCACCACCGGCAACTACGCTTTCAATGCCGATTTTTCCGCTCTTTATCAAAATTGTGGGTTGCCCAGTGGCTACTCGGAGCATCTCGACCGCCAGCGACGGGTACAAGGTTTCACCATAGCGCATGACCATGGGTACTCGGCGAACGATGCCATCTGGGTCGGGCTTAAGCGACAGCATGGCCAAGCCGCGGGTGGCCGCTTCGAGCCGCGGCAATGGTCGGGTAAGTCCCGGCACCGCAAACATCCAGGACCGCGGATCTCCGCCCTTCATTGCGAAATTCGCTTTGGTTACAGGCGGTCTCCCGGATTCAATTTCATCCCAGGTCTTGGTCGCCACACCCAAAACGATGGGACCTACGCCCAACGTCTCGGCGAACGCCTGATCATTGTCGGGTAGCCTCTTCAGAGCATCGAGAACGTCTTCATCCACGCCACGCGAGGAATCCGCGACAATCCCGGGCGAGGCGCGGTCGGGTTCGGCAAACAAGATGTCAAGCCCGACAACCAGGGCACCGTGGCCCAGGATCGCCCGCACCAAATCGGCGACTCGGGTTCGCGGCCACGGCCACTGGCCGTAGGCCGCCAGGCTCTCCGCATCGATGTCGACGATGACCACGGGAGTGCGCGAACTTTCTCTTGGCGCGAACTGCTGAAACACGTCGAATGTCTTCAGTCGCACAACCTCGATCGGCGCCGGATCCCAAAAGCGTAAGGCGACGAAGCCGATACCCATGGCAAGCACAATCGCAAAAACACCGCCCAATTGACCGAGAGTAGTTTCCCGCACCTCGGTCATGCCACGGCTTGTGCGGAATTTTTCGGCCAGCCAGCTCATCGTTGCGAATAGGGGGTAAGGGCGCAGCGACGGCGCCCGGGCATGGCCGTGTCCATTACGGAATTCTGGCGACTGGGTCCGGAGGGGTCAACGGCGAGGAACAGATTTTGGTGGCTGACCTACCCGGATTCGTTACCTCGACGAAATCTAGAGGTTCATTCCCTGTCGCTGTGCGATAACCACCGCTTCCGTGCGGTTTGCCGCACCAAGCTTCCGTCGCAAATTAAGCAAGTGCACCTTGGCCGTGCTCGACCGAATTTTGAGATCGCGAGCGATTTGGTCATTGGTATGACCCTTGGCTAATAAGGAAAGCACCGACAACTCGCGTGGTGTCAGCGGTTGCGAGGGATCACCCGACGTTGTCGTTGGATCTGCCGTGACCAGTGTATCTCCGCTGCCGATCGTCCTGGGCCGGGCAGTAAGGTCATCGGCATCGAGAATTAAGGATACACAGTCCTTGCACGACATTATGAAACGCAAGGCATCGGAGGCGGATTCGTAGTCGAGTGAACTGGGGATGTAGCCATCAGCTCCCAATTCCACAGTGCCGAGAACATCTCTCGGTTCGTTCGAATCACCCAAGAATATTAGCCGCGCGTCGGGGAACTTGGCCCGGAGGGGGCCGATCCCGACAACTCGATCGGCCTTGATCATGGGTGCATCCACAATGATCAAAGCGACACGTCCGATCCCATCCAACTTTGCCAACAAACCCGATAAAGACGAGGCATCTAAGACCACGATGTCCGAATCGACCGAGGAAACCAGGTTTTTGAGACCCTCCCGAACCAACGTCTGGCTGCTCACAAGCAACCCGTACCTCGTTTCACGACCCGTGGAATTTCCGTTCGTGGGCGTATTCATCTTATTTGTCCGAAAGCCAACGGCGGCTCGAGAGTTTCGACACCGCCTGGGCAGACCTGCCCACGGTCTCCAGTTCGCAATACATTTTCATTTCGTTCTCCCCATTTTTCCGTAGTTCGTATGAATTGCGTCAGGCGTACAAAGGTCCACCCATCAATTCCAATTTTTAAATAAGCAAACCCCGTGCCAACCAGTGATTCCCGAGGTCTCAGCGCCAAAAACTGGCTAATTATAGGTAAAAATTACTGATAAATAATTATGCACTAGCGTACGACTGTAAAGGGAATTTGCAAATTGCGATTCCAAATCGGAATGAATATCGTAACTGCCCAGGTGCCTC
>JAAXGF010000338.1 GCA_012267605.1 Alphaproteobacteria bacterium
GAGGTTTTTAGAAGTGTCCATTTGTATTAGGAAAGGTTTAAAAATCGGTTAAGCGAAACATCAATCAAAGTTATTGTGGTCGTCCGTTTTTCATGAATTCAGTCCACGTTTTCCTAAAAGCCGACTAAATATTCGGCATTCAAAATAGTAGAATTTTGAAAAACTACTTTAATCGTGATCAGTATATTTTATTCATGACGCGCAAGAATGCTACTATTGCTCGCTATTTTTCGCCGACCGAAATAAATCATTCTACTTTTCTTAAAATCTGGCTAAATATGCGTCTGGGATATTGTATATCGGTCGCCAAAAGATTGGGAGCGGCACAGCAAATTTAGCGGCAAGAAGGAAGGTTCGGAATCGGAGGCGGAAGTAGCTGCTCGTTGGGCCGATTCTGAGGCGGCTGGTATGATCCGACCGGCGAATATGTATGCATGGGCCAAGAACTGCTACGGCTGCCATACAGTGCCCCAAGAAAAGCTGGTGAATGTCGGGGGGCATCCCGCGGGCAGCAAGTTTGAGTTGGTATCCTGGTCGCAGGGAGAGGTGCGTCACAACGTTTGGTACAACAAGGGTAAGGACAATCCGAATGCGGCTCCGGAACGCAGGCGTTTGATGTTTGTCGTCGGTCAGGCGGTTGAACTCGAAACCTCGATACGGGCGGTCGGCGCAGCGACGGAAAAGGCGGATTACGCGGTGGCCATGGCCAAACGGGCGACGAAAGCCAAGAAAAGATTCGCCGCGATCGGCGAAAAGCTTTCGGATGTGGCGGAAATCGGCGAGATCAACGAAATTGCTGCTTCAGCTAAGCTGAAGTTAAACAACGGGGCTGAGCTTGGCCCTGCGGCAGATAAAATCGGCGACGCGGCGGCACGAATTGCGGCAAATTACGACGGTTCGACGTTCAGCGCCGTGGACGGGTTGATGCCGCCCGAAGACAAGTACAAGGGTACGCCGTCGAAATAGTTGCTAGAGATTTGACGGCAATCTAGTGACCTGGTAGGCCAAGGGGAGGCGGGAAGGTGGCGAAAGCCAAGACCATACATCTGCCCGAACGGTGGGACAGACCGTTCGGGCCGGATATGACGGACGAAGACGTCGACCGGGTTGTCGCGTTGCGGATTTTCGAGAACATCGACGAATCCGCTTTCCCCGCGAGTCAAGCTTTCCGCGATATCATTAAGAACGACGCGCGTTTGGTAACGTACCAGCGAGGTGACATCGTCGTCCGGGAGGGTGATTACGGCAGTTCCGTTTTCGTCATTATGAGGGGTCAAGCCGCGGTCATTTTGGACACCCAGGCGGATGACAAAAAGGAACGCCGCTTGGCTCGACGGCAACGTACTTTCGGGAGTGCCTTCGCTCAATTATGGACAAATGCGAAGATGCCCGAGGTACGGGACATCGCGACCTATGATGCCGAGACAGATTTGAATGTTCGGACCGAGGCTGACGAGAAACGTGCGTTTATCCCGGACGTCGATTCATTTCTCGCTAAGATCAAAATCCATACTCTCAACGAAGGTCAAAATTTCGGCGAGATCGCAGCGCTCTCGCGGACGCCAAGAACGGCCACCGTGGTGGCGAAGAGCGACTTGGAAATGGTTGAAATGCGTTGGCAGGGTCTGCGGGAAATCCGCCGGCGCGACAATCGATTTCGTGAACTAATTGATAGGCTTTATCGGGAACGCAGCTTGTCGAGGCACCTCGGTGAATCGCCGTTGCTGTCACATCTCGACGAAAGCACCCTCGAGATGGTTGCGGCCAAAACGATATTCGAGACGCACGGGGATTTCGATTGGTGGTCCTCTTACAAACGGCTCGCATCGAAAGATTCGGAAGAGGTATTGAAGCAGGAGCCAGTCATTGCCGAGCAGGGGGCTTACGTAGACGGACTCATCATGGTCCGTTCGGGGTTCGCGCGGATTACTCAGCGCCTTGATCACGGGGAACGTACGGTTGGTTATGCCTCCACGAACGATGTTTTCGGGTTGGACGAGATTGTCCACCATTGGCGCGATGGAGGCCCCTTGCGCTTAGGACAGACTTTGCGTGCCATCGGTTACGTGGATATCCTTCGCGTTCCCACGGCCATGGTCGAAGAGCATATTTTGCCGACAGTTCCCGCGCATCTTTTGCCGGAGCCATTGCGGAGCAAGAGTACGCCCGCGTGGCAGGAGCGCGGCGACGAAGCGTTGTTGTCTCAGTCGTTGTTCGATTTCTTGGTCGATAACCGGACGATCAACGGCACGCAAACGATGTTAATTAATACCGACCGGTGTACTGGATGCGACGACTGCGTACGTGCCTGTTCCTCAACGCACAACAACAATCCGAGATTTGTTCGGCATGGGCCGGTGCACGGCAATCTTCAGGTCACCAATGCGTGTATGCATTGTACCGACCCGGTTTGTCTGATCGGATGCCCGACCGGCGCCATCGGCCGGAACGCCGCCGACGGACGGGTTATGATCGACGACAGGACTTGCATCGGGTGCGGGACCTGCGCGAATTCGTGCCCTTACAACAACATTCGGTTGGTCGAAATCAGGGATGAGGAAGGGAACTTCATTTTGGACTCCGAATCGAACGTACCCATTGTGAAGGTCACAAAGTGCGACCTTTGTTTTGGGCAGTTCGGCGGTCCGGCATGTCAGCGGGCGTGTCCGCACGATGCCCTGATCCGAATCAACATGAACGATCAACAGAAGCTTGCAGAGTGGGTTAACCGTTAGTGACTTTTACCTCGCGACGTTATCGGAATATCTTAATTTGCGCCGCTATCGCCGCGTCGCTGGTGCTATTGAATTGGCTGTTCGATATGGCGTTGAGGGATGCGAGCTTCCTTTCGGGCTGGCTCCTGATCATCGGCATGGCTTTTCTCACCATCTATAATTTGCGCAAGAAGTTTCCGTTTCTGCCGTTGATACCTTCAGCATACTGGTTGCAATTTCACGTCTATCTCGGGTTCATCGTCATCGTACTTTTTCTTCTGCATACCTCGATGGAGTTTCCCCGGGGGCCTTTTGAAATAACCTTTTGGTTGCTCTTCTTCGCTGTCGCTGGTAGCGGCGTCATTGGAATTTTCATCACACGTAATTTGCCCGGTCGGCTCCAACAGCGCCATGGCGAAAGACTTATATTTGAACGGATACCAGTATTTCGGGCCGATCTCGCCGAGCAGGTCAGGGAATTGGCGATGAAGTCCGTGACCGAAATTTCCTCCAGTACGATTGCGGATTATTACGCCGTGCGGCTCAATCCGTATTTCGCCGAACCAAGAAATTTCTCATCCCATTTGTTCCAATCCGAAAGGCCGTTGGTCAATCTTCGCCGGGAAATTCGCTCAATTCAGCGGTATCTAAACAAGCGGGGCAGGGAGATTCTCGACGATATTGAGGTCCACGTAATTGCCAAGGACAACCTCGATTATCCGTACGCACTTCAGTTGGTCCTCAAGGGGTGGCTGTTTGTTCACATCCCCCTGACCTATTCATTGATGATTTTCGCCTTGATGCATGTTGTGCTCGTGTATGCCTTCGCGGGGCGCACGTTGTAATGGGCTTGCTGCAAAAGTTCGACTTCAAGTCGAGTAATTACGAACGTCCTACCCTACACTGGGTCTGCGGGAACATATCTACGGGAAAGGTTTGTCCAATCGGGCCCGATGGTCGCGGCCAATGCCGCGCCAGTTTCGAGTGTGAGCCGATTAAAGAAGGCGATCGCTGGAGTTGTACCCGTTCGAAGAGTTCGGATGGAAAATGCAAGGCAGGGCCGCGGCCGGATGGTTCGTGTTGCTTGCCAATCACTAAGTGCGTCCCCGTGGAAACCGTTCGTGGTATGCGCGGGCGTGTTGTCGCCTGGGCAGTGAGTTTGACTATTGGTTTGCTGATCATCGCTACTCACGGCTCGGGCGCGGTCAATTTGTTGTCGCCCGGGGGACTGACGCTTAAGCATGGTGAAGTCGGCACGAAATGCGAGACCTGCCATGAGGCATTTGAATCGGGTCTGTCCGGCTGGATTCACGAAGCTTTTGCGCCCTCCGATCCCGCCGGGACGAGCAAAAAATGTTTGTCCTGCCACGAAATGGGTGCCGCGCCATTGCAGGCGCATAGCCTTCCGCGTAGTGCGCTGGACCAGTCCGCTCTCGAGATGGAGACGTTGGAGAAAGTAAAGGTGGCGCCGGTGGCCCTCGAATTCGCCCGGTCGCTTTTCGGGTCACCCAGAAAGATCGCCGAGGAACTTGCATGTACGAATTGTCATAAGGAGCATAGGGGCACGCAATTCGATAAGACTGAGATGAGCGATAACCGGTGTCAGTCGTGCCATACGGTGCGGTTCGCATCTTTGTCCATGGGACATCCAGAGTTCATCAATTACCCCTATTCACGGCGTACCCGTGTGCAGTTCGATCACGTGTCCCACATTTCCCGCCATTTCGAGAAGGCGGGCAAGGAGAAGGCACCCGAGACCTGCACAAATTGCCACGAGCCGGACGACAATGGCCTAAAAATGAAGGTAAAGGGCTTTGCGACGACCTGTTCGGTATGCCATCTCGAACAGATTACGGGCGTTGGTCAGGTGGGTCAGAAAGGTATTTCCTTCTTTAGCGCGCCTGGACTCGATGTCGCCGAGTTGCGCGCGCAGGGAGCTGCCATCGGCGAATAGCCCGAATGGTCAGAGGCCAAGATCACGCCGTTCATGAAAGTGTTATTGGCACGGGACGAGACGATAGCCGCGGATTTCGAACGACTGGATTCGCTCGATTTACTCGATCTTGTAGGCGCCAGCCCCGAAGATATCGCGGCCGTCGAACGCTTGGCTTGGGGTGTTAAGGACTTGATGCACGATCTCATCGCTTCGGGTCTAGACAATGTTCACCAGCCAATCGCCGATGCACTAGGGCTGGAACTGGAT
>JAAXGF010000354.1 GCA_012267605.1 Alphaproteobacteria bacterium
CCTGGCTCAGACCGGTCGTCGCCTTCGATCCGAAATACCCCACCGGCTGCTCCCCTCATGTGAGAGTTCAACCCATAGGCCCGCGCGCCTATACAGTCAAGCCCGGATCAACAACGTGCGTCGTGCCAACGGCGAAACGCTGCCGCCAGCGAAAAAATCAGGACGCTGTCAGAGTTGAGGCACCTGGGCAGTTACCGGGAAACAACGAATTCGTTTCGCGTCTTCTCCAAATCATGGCGCCGTTAGCAAACGTCATGGCCAGGCCAATGTTCGGAGGACAAGGACTATTTCTCGATGGTTCAATGTTCGGACTCGTAACGCGGAGCGGCGAACTGTTTCTCAAGGCGGACGATCACAACCGGACTGACTTCGAAGAACGCCGTTTGCGGCCGTTTGGAAGGATGCCGTATTTCACCGCACCGCCGGAGTGCCTGACGGGCTGGGCCGGGATGGAGCGATGGGCACAAGGGGCCGCTAAAGCCGCGAGATGTGCACGGAAGGGATCCTAATCCCGCGACCGATCCGAATCGCGGTTTGACGGGATTTAAACGAACCTATTGCCAGCGAGCCGCCCAAACTAGAACCGAAATTTGTATGAAAGGGTAATTAAGGCTTCCTCTAAGGCGAAGCCTTGGCCGTTCGGCCGATTCGCGCCCGCCAATTCAGCTTCGATGGATAGTAAATCGCCAATTTGTGGTGAAACCTCAAAGCTCGTTTCCAGGCCGAATTCTGATTCGCGATCGCGATCATCACCCTTACGGCGTACGGTTTCAGCTGCGCTAGCCTTTCCGGAAAACTTCCATTTTTTCGATCCCGTCGAATAGCCCAGTAGCAATTTTCGGGTCAATTTTCGGTCCCATTTGCCGCTGCCCATTCGGTCGTCGAGTACGGAATTCGAGAGTTCAAATCGCGCTTTCGTGTGGCCACCAAGCCACTTGAGTTTGAGCTTGACCTGGCGGGTGAGTTTGTCAGGCCCATTAGAAAATTGATTCCCGAAATCGTAAGCCGTGAGATGTTTTCGTTTGACCTCAATGGCCGATTTTCTGGGCAGAATCACATTGCTGCTGTCGGTGTCGAAGGTTAGGAGTCCTCGCCAATCGTTCCATTTTCGCGTGATAACATTTGCATCATTTTCGGTATTGTCGAAGGTTAGCTGGTGCCTCACGTCTAATTTTGCAAAGCCCGCATCGAGTTTTCCTCCGATAGTCCGGGTTTCACGGTCCGCCTTTACGTCCGCCTCGTCATCCGAATAGCCTGGATCGACCTTGCGGTAGGCGGCATAGCCATCAATCGAGAATGATGTCCCGCGCCAGATCCGCGTGTCCAATCGGTATCTTTTGCTGAAGCGATTGAACCTCCTTGGCTGTTCTGCGAAACCGCGAAATCGGCTGTCGTTTTTATGCGTTTGTCCAAAAGCGTAAACTGTCCATAGGTTCCGAAATGCCGTTCAACACTTTCAGTTCGTGGATCTTGGTTGGCGACAAAGGTTGCTTCGGCCAGGAAGCCTATTGGACGGGCTTGTTTTGATAGATCGGCCCGGACGTTCACGAAGTCGAAGGTTTTCTGTGGCTCGGCGGCTTCCAATCCCTGGGCTTCTTTAAATCCGAATCTGGAAGTGCCAACACCAAGGTTGAGACCTTTGTTCAATAAGGTGGCATCCATTCTCAAACCGCACGTGTTAGACGAATTTGGGATCAAGCTATTTGCGGCGCGGAAGGGAATTTTCCCGGCTTCAAACCGCAGAGCTGGAATATTTCTTGGCTGGTCTATTCCTGCCGCACCTGATCCAAAGAGGTCGAAATCGGGTACTGCTACGTTGCCGCGTTCACAATTTGCCGCGTGCGCCGCGACTGGGGCGAGCTGCAAGATCGCGATCACCGGTATGGCAGAAATCGCATTTTTTGCGCGGGAGAAGGCAGCCTCATCCGCTACGCTCGCCTTAGCTGAATTTACCCAAATATCTGGTGTCAGCGTTACACCAGAATAACCCCTCGCGCAGCCATATTACCACAATGTGACACTCGCGAAGTTGGTCTGGCTTCGTCGAAGATATTCACCTTTTGAAACCGTTGAGGGAGGTCGGACAGATTCGATCAGTCAGAACGTGGCTGGGCATACCCTCTCGGTCAAAAGTGTTGGTTGCACCAGGTTGATCGCCTAAGTTTTTGCTTGACCGAAATTCGGTGCCAATCTCGACGTCCACATTGAGGAATCGGCCGGCAATTTTGATTGCGAGATTGTCGGCTGTTGAGGGCGGAACGGCCGTCGTGAGATAAAGCCCTGTGCGGCAGCCCCTAGCCAAAAGGCGGACCTTGGTTGACCGCAACTATCGCTCTACCTACTCTGTAAAAATGCCCGACTCAGTCTCAAAACCGGTTCCGGCGTGGAAAGAATTCGAAGAGCTTGTGGCCAGAATCGAAGAGACGGCCGCTCCAAGAAATGCCATCGTCAAATCGCCCGATCAAATTGCTGACATAGTCACAGGAACGAAGCGCCAGGTAGATGCCTCTATTCGGTACTTGGTCGGCAGCGTTCCTATTCTGATTACAGTAGAGTGCAAAAAGAGGAGTCGCCGGCAGGATGTTACGTGGATTGAAGGGCTTGTCACGAAACCCTTGACCCCGAGCCCCGAGTTAGAGAACCCAGGGTCACGAAGAGCCGATTCTCGGACACGTTTCCGACGACTATAATCGGAGAAAAGGCGGTCAAATCGCTTCAGGTTGTCTGCTCAAGAGGATAGGGCCGGCTGTAGACAAATTAGGATTTCTATCCTCAATTTTGATAATTCTGCCCAGTCTTGCTCCTGGTGCTTCGACAATTAGTCAAAGCTCACACTCAAAAATTCAAAATTCGACACGCTTTGTTAATTGAGCGAACCAATACTGAAGGTGGTACCAGATGACATTGCAAAAGCGTTGGGGCTGACTCCTCCCAAGTAAAGTGTTTCTTTGGCCAATGAGATGATGCCGATTTCCCAACCTCAAGCCGATAAATCGGATGCTCGCTGCAACACGAAAGGTTTCGCGTCGATTGCTCTCAATGCCGACGTGCTAATAGAGGCGAACCCGGACCTAACGGTCATGCGGACGGGCGGGTCGACACAAGCCGTGTTTGAAAAAAACCCGAGGACCTGATAGGCGAGTCGTTTGTCCAGCAGTTCTTAAGTTGTGATCATAAACGCCTGTGGGGGGAATTCGGCAAAGCGGTGCCTGGCCAAATCATCCCGAAAATTGTCGCCAAAGTTCGGCGTGGATCAGACGGATATGCCCGTGTTGCTCTGACTGGCTGTAGATTACCCGACGAGCCGGATACCGTAATCATTGCACTTAGCATGAGCGAGACTTGCGGAGCAAAAGCGGCCGATCGCAAAGATGTCGACGAAAATATTGTTGATTTTCTTGACGAGCGGTCATTCGCTAGGGCTGCCCAATCGTTCTTAAGCAACGCGACAGCCGACCCCAAGGACTACAAGCTGACGTTGCTCGGTCTCGCAGGTATCGACGATAACTCCGAACCACTTACTAAAGATTCCGCAGACGAACTGGATAGGCGAATTGCTTCCTCGTTGCAGGAAATTGCGGTCGATGGCGAATTGGCGGGAAAATTTGCGGGTGGCACGTATGGCGTTATTCACGATGAAGACATCGATGTCGCCAATACGGTGGAGAAGATACAAACATACGCGGGAGAAGCGTACTCAGAACGCTCTGGTGTGTTGGTTGAAAAGTCCCAGGTCGACGTTGACACAAAGAATATTAAATCGACCGATATTTCCAAAGCCATCGTTTTCACCATAAAGGAATTTTCGGAGAATCGGTTCGACGAGTTTACGATAAAGAGCATGTCGCAAGGCTACCAAAAAATGGTTCGGGAAGCAGTCGAAGAGATGTCCCGGATCAAGACGATCATCGCGGACGAAAAATTCGAATTAGCCTTTCAGCCAGTCGTCGATCTCAAGGATCGTAAAATCCATCATCATGAAGTTCTCGTGCGATTCCCTGATCTGGGATTTGATCAATCGCCTTTCCAAAGAATTACATTTGCCGAGGAAGTTGGCTTGATCTGCGATTTGGATATTGCAGTCATTTGCCGTGTCACCAAAATCATTGAAACACTCGCGTCCACATCGGGGAAAACCCCAAATTTCGCGGTGAACGTATCCGGCCAATCGCTGGAGAATCCAAGGTTTGTCGATTCCATATCCAGAATCTTCGAGCGGCATCACCGAGTTCGAAAAAATATTGCTTTGGAAATCACCGAGTCGTCGCTGATCCAGAATCTGGAATCCACCAACGAGATCATCCAAGACTTGCGAAAAGCCGGACACGCGGTTTGCTTGGACGATTTTGGGGCTGGGTCATCTGCTTTTCAGTACCTGCGGGTGCTCGAAGTGGATATCGTGAAAATCGATGGGGTTTACGTAAGGGACGCTACCAAATCTGCAACTGGCAAGGCGCTGCTAAAGTCTATGGTGGGTTTGTGCCACGAACTCGGGATCGCTGTTGTTGCCGAAATGGTCGAAAGCGAGGAGACCGTTCGATTGCTGCGCGAATGTCGCGTAAAGTTCGGTCAAGGGTATCTTTTTGGAAAGCCGTCACCGGATTTAGACTCTATCAATTGATATTTTATTTGCGAGCCTAACTGAGTAGGCAAAGAATTCAATTGTTGTCAGAGCCTTAAAGCTGACTGCTTATCGGGCTTTGGTACGAGGCCCCAGGCGAGCCCCATATGACAACGTGTCTGTCGTTAATCGAAGAGATGCTCGCCTGCGAGGCAGCGTATGAGAACGCTAACCCGACTTCCGCAACTCTGGGGTCGCGAAGATGCTAACCCATTGATTTTCCACAATCGGACCTCCAAAGGTCGGCACTACAG
>JAAXGF010000278.1 GCA_012267605.1 Alphaproteobacteria bacterium
GAGTTGCGGAAGTCGGGTTAAGACGCACCGCTCGATGATATCGGCCCGTGCCTGTGGTAAACAAAAATCTGCACCACGACTGGGAACTAGCAGCATGAGCGAAATTGTCACGCGGTTCGCGCCCTCTCCCACCGGCTTCCTTCACATCGGCGGCGCGCGGACGGCCCTGTTCAATTGGCTCTACGCCCGACACCACGGCGGATGTTTTCGCCTTCGAATCGAAGATACCGATCGTGTTCGTTCGACGGATGCCGCGAAACAAGCCATTCTCGAAGGTCTCGTATGGCTGGGTCTCAATTGGGACGATGATCCTGTTTACCAGTCCCAGCGCAGCGAACGCCACACGGAAGCGGCTCAGCGGCTCCTCTCCGAAGGAAGGGCCTACCAATGTTATTGCACCCCGGAGGAACTGGCCGAGATGCGCGCCCAAGCGAAGACCGCGGGACGATCGGCGCGGTACGACGGCCGCTGGCGCGATCGCGATTCCAGCGATGCACCTGCCGGGGCCAAACCAACTATTCGCTTCAAGGCGCCCAAGGGTGGCGAGACTGTCGTGGACGATAAGGTCCAGGGTTTGGTCCGCATCGCCAACAGTGAACTCGACGACATGGTTTTACTGCGCGCCGATGGCACCCCAACTTATACGATCGCCGTTGTCGTCGACGATCATGACATGGGCGTGACTCAGGTAATCCGTGGCGACGATCATCTGGTAAACGCCGCCCGTCAGCAACAGCTTTTCCATGCTCTCGGCTGGCCGGCACCGAGTTACGCCCATATTCCGCTGATTCATGGATCCGACGGCGCCAAGCTATCCAAACGGCATGGCGCACTCGGCGTCGAAGCCTACCGGGAGGCTGGGATTCTGCCCGCAGCCTTGCGGAATTATCTGTTGCGGTTGGGCTGGAGCCACGGCGACGACGAAATCATTTCGACGGAACAGGCGATTTCCTGGTTCGATCTCGATTCCGTAGGCCGCGGCGCTGCACGCTTTGATCGGGAAAAACTCTTAAGTCTCAACGGCCACTATATGCGAGAATCCGATCCAGGCTTTCTCGCGGACATGGTAATGGATCGCCTAGAAAAGTCCCAGGGTACGCTCGGCTCGATCGCGCGTGATCGCGTACGCAGAGCCATCCCCGGGTTAATTGCAAGATCTAAAGACATTTCTGAACTTGCCGATAAATCCGCATTTTATGTTGCTGAACGGCCGCTCGTACCGGATGGAAAAGCGGCCCGCCTCCTTGATGACAGCGGTCGAAAATTGGTGACTCTACTAGCGGTATACCTCGACAAACTTGATGATTGGCAACCTGCCGCCCTGGAAAATGCGGTACGCACCTTCGCGGAGCGTGAGGAGATGAAACTCGGGGCGGTAGCTCAACCCTTACGGGCAGCACTTACCGGATCGACCGCATCTCCGGGCATATTCGAGGTTTTGGCGGTCCTAGGCCGAGATGAATCCCTGGCGCGAATGGGAGATGTGAAAATTTAGGGCCGTCCGCATCGAGGTGAATTGCGAATTCCTCCCCCTGACTCTATGCTCTGCCGCAAAAGTGCGGCGCGACCGGCAACGCATGTGCAGCCTAAGAACAAGGGGAAAGCCCATGGCCCGTGTAATTCCACCAATGACGGAAATCTCGCCAACCCGAAAGGTAAGCGTTGTCGATGGCAACGCCGATCCTGCGGTGAAGGAAGAGTTTGGCGTGCTCGAAGGCACGTTGGGACCCGACGTCGTCGATGTTCGCACTTTGTACGGGAGAACGGGATATTTTACGTTCGATCCCAGTTTCATGGCCACGGCGAGTTGTCAGTCAAAAATTACGTTTATCGACGGAGATGAAGGTGTCCTTCTTTATCGCGGCTACGGAATCGACGAGTTGGCGGAACGAAGCGACTTCGTAGAAGTTGCGTATTTGTTGCTTTATGGCGAGCTTCCGACCGCCGACGAAAGACGCGAGTTCGAGGTGGCTATCACCAATCACACGATGGTGCACGAGCAGCTTTTATATCTGTTTCGGGGATTTCGCCGCGACGCCCACCCAATGGCAATCATGGTCGGGGTGGTCGGCGCCTTGTCCGCGTTCTACCACGATTCCATCGATATTGATGACCCGGATGCACGCAAGATTGCATCGTTCCGACTCATCGCGAAGATGCCGACGATTGCGGCAATGGCGTATAAATATTCGGTTGGCCAGCCTTTCATTTATCCGCGGAACGATCTCAACTACGCGGAGAGATTTCTTCATATGATGTTCGCGGTGCCGTCCGAGGAGTACCAAATAAGCCCGGTTCTTGCTCGTGCTATCGACCGCATTCTTATTCTCCATGCCGACCATGAACAAAACGCTTCGACTTCGACCGTCCGTCTCGCTGGATCTTCGGGAGCCAATCCCTTCGCCTGCATCGCAGCCGGAATTGCGTGTCTTTGGGGACCGGCCCACGGCGGTGCCAATGAAGCCGTGCTCAACATGCTCGAAGACATTGGCACAGCGGACCGTATCCCCGAATTCATCACCCGCGCGAAGGACAAGCAAGATCCCTTCCGGCTCATGGGATTCGGTCACCGCGTCTACAAGAATTACGATCCGCGGGCAACTGTGCTCCGTGAAACTTGTCACGAAGTTCTCGACGAACTCGGGGTCCAAGACGAACCCCTGTTGGAGATCGCCATGGAACTGGAGCGCATAGCCGTTGAAGATGACTATTTCGTCAAACGACAGCTCTATCCAAACGTGGATTTCTATTCAGGCATCATACTCCGGGCGATGGGCATCCCTTCCCATCTATTTACCGTCGTATTTGCCCTCGCGCGCACCGTCGGGTGGGTCGCTCAATGGAACGAAATGATTGAAGATCCATCACAAAAGATCGGTCGGCCACGCCAACTCTATACGGGCTACGGGCCGCGCAAATACACGCCGATCGACCAACGTTCATAACGCCAACATGGCTTGGTACGAAGCATCTCACGCCCTTGCGGATGTTCCGTTCTTGGGAAAAAACTCTATGCCGCCCGTGCGTCGATCAACGATAGAACGACATCTGCCGCACAGTCACTCGGTCTTGCTCCACCCATTCCGAGACGCGCGGCAATTTCCTTGGTTGCTTTGAGCTGACGCCCGCGAACTTTCCGGTCCGCGATCAATTCAGTCAAGCACTCTACCAAGGCTCGAGGCTGGCAATCTTGCTGAAGAAGCTCGGGGACCACGCGGCGGTTCAGTATTAAATTTACCAGACTAACATGTGGAACTCGCAGCATCCGCCGAGCGGCAATCGCGGTCAGCATATTTGTCTTGTACGTGATCACCATCGGAACACGGTTTAGCGCGAGCTCCAAGGCGACCGTACCAGATGCCGCGAGGGCAGCATTCGCAGCCGCGAAGGCGTCGTATTTCGCATCGCGACGAGTCAAAACGAGCGGCGGCACCGGCCAGTTCGCAACCCCGGCCGAAACGCTCTCGACGAGAGATGAGACCGTCGGTACGACGACACGCAAGCCGGAAAATCGTTCGGCCAGCCGTCCCATCGTGGCGCCGAAAACCGGTAACAACCGAGAGACTTCCGTGCTGCGACTTCCGGGAAGAGCGCAAATTAACGGCGCCTTCGAATCAATACCATGACTCTTGCGGAACGCTTCCCCATCACCAACCCTGGCGACATCCTCTACCACCGGATGGCCTACGAAACTGCATGGTAATCCAACGTTGCTAAAATACTGCGCCTCAAACGGCAAGAGTACCATCATGTGATCAAGAATTTGCGCGATCTTGGCCGCACGTTCGGGACGATACGCCCAAACCTGAGGGGCCACATAATGGATGAGCGGGATTCCAGCGCCCCGAAGCCGCGCGGTGACGCGGAACGAAAACGCCGGTGTGTCGATGGTGATAAGGGCGTCGGGCTTCTGACGTTGCACCGCCTCTACGGTCTGGGCGATGCGGCCCAATAGGTGAGGAATCCGCGGGACGACTTCGACGAATCCCATGATACTTAATTCTGACATGGGAAACTGGCTCTTGAGACCCTGTTCCGCCATCGCCTCGCCACCGATACCCGAAAATTGAACCTGTTCCCCCAATGCGCGCCGCAAGGCGACCATAAGTCGAGCACCAATTCGGTCGCCCGACGGCTCACCTGCAATCAAAAATATCGATGTCGGGGCCACGCTATCGCTTGTGCTCACGGAATCTCAACGCCAACGACGAAGAGATTGGCCGCGTCCGCGGTCGCAGCTACCAAGGGTCGCTCGATGATGAGTGCTCCACGCGCTTCCACGGCAATTCCCCGTATTCCCGCTTCCGAGCACGCTCGAACAGTTTGCGGCCCGATACATGGCAGATCGGCACGGCGCTCCTGATCCGGTTTCTTGACCTTAACCAAGACGCCACCCGACCCGTCTTGAAGCAACCCGGCACAACGAGCAAGCATGGCGTCAGTTCCTTCCACGGCCTCCACGCCGATCACGATACCCTGTTGCACGACCACCGCTTGGCCAACATCGTGGGCACCGAGTGATCGGGCCACACGAGCACCGAGTTCTATATCGCTAAGGGCGTTGGCATCAGGGCAATGACGACCGATCGGACCGGGTAAAGCCAACAAGTCGGCGAGGATATCATCCACCCCGACAACCCAAAATCCCTCACCCTCCAGTTCGGAAACGACAAGTGTAAGCAAACGGTCGTCGCCAAGGCTGCCACCGGCGAGACGAGAAAGAAGTCGCAGGCCACGGCCATCCGGCCTTAAAGACGTAAGTGACGGGCGACGAACTGGCCCAGCCAGGACAACCTCTTGCGAACCGCTGCGGTGCAACAGATCAATGGTTTGACCAACGGCGCCAAGTCTTACCCATTCGTGAGGAACGCTTGAGATTGGGCCCGGATCGGTCGCCCCCTCGAACGCCACCACGAAGACGTCTCGCTTGCGCTCGCGGCAAGCCTCAATCAAACGCCCGGGAAGGCCACCTCCACCTGCTAGAATACCGAGCTTAGGTTCCACGGGAAATTTTGGGCTGACAAACCGAACGGGAACTGTCCGAACGAATAAAATGCACGATATCCATCACGGGTTGCATCAAAGAATACATCTGACAAACATCCTCCAGACGTTCGGACAATGTACCTTCCTGGGCAAACAGCAATCTGTAAGCAGTTCTAAGTGTGTGAATGTCGTCTCGAGTGAAACCTCGTCGCTTGAGTCCTACGATATTTAGGCCGGAAAGAAATGCGCGGTCACCATGGACGGATCCGTACGGAATTACGTCATGCTCGACACCGGACATACCTCCGACCATCGCGTACGCCCCGATGCGAACGAATTGGTGAATAGCCGCCAGTCCTCCCAACACCGCGAAATCTCCGACCACGACGTGGCCGCCTAAGGTCGCATTGTTGGCCATCACCACATTGTTGCCAACCTTGCAGTCGTGAGCGATGTGTACTCCGATCATGAATAGACAGTTGTCACCCACCACCGTCGTCATATCGCCACCTTTGGTCCCCGGGTTCATCGTGACGTATTCCCGAATGACGTTGTTGCTGCCGATTAGCAAGCGCGAAGGCTCACCGGCAAATTTTAGATCCTGTGGCGGATGCCCAATGGATGCAAAGGGAAAAACGTGGCATCCCTCACCAATTCGGGTTCGCCCCGCGACGATGGCGTGGGATTCAAGGCGCACGCCGGAACCAAGCTCAACATCGCCGCCAACACAACAATAAGGACCGATGACAACGTCGGCAGCCAGTTTCGCGTTTGCCTGGAC
>JAAXGF010000259.1 GCA_012267605.1 Alphaproteobacteria bacterium
GATCAGACCTGGGCAGTTACCCTTAAACAAGGAAATTCCGGACTTACAACGGCCCTGGCGTGAACAGATATTTCAGGGTGATCATCACAGACCAGCGTTCCGTGCTGCTGATTTTGGTGATACTGGTCAGGCCGTCAACTTTGTGCTCCAGGTAGGTATCTCTGCCCTCGACGGAGCCCACATGGGTATAGGCCAGTTTCAGACCCAACAGGGTCTTGTCGCTCAAGCCATAATCTGCTCCGGCGTACAGGTGTTTGGCCAGAGCGGTATCAGATAGATCGGCGTCCTGCCGGCCGTTGAACGACTGCAACGAAGGGTTTGAAGACCCCTGTGCGTCCGTGTAGTTGGAGCGATAACGCAGATTGGATACTTCGACGAACGAAAGGCCCAGCCCGGCACCAAGATAGGGCGTGACCCGGTGGGCGATGGCCGGGAAATCGTAGTAGGCATTGATCGACAACGTGCGTGTCGTCAAATCGCCGACCGAGACCCCGGGATTGGATTTAATACCGTTTCCAGCACTCTTGATGGCTGTTCCATCCAGATAGCTGATCCCGGGAGATTCTTGATTGGCACCGTTCTTCCGTTGGCTGGCTGACAATTCCAGGCGTATGTCATCGAACCTCACGCCAACTGCCACTTCGATCGCTGTTCCAGGACCGAAATCCAAATCGTAGCGCCAGCGATAACCACTGGGAGTTCCACCGGGAAGGTGATTGCAATCGTGATCCGGATAACAAGTCGTGTCCCGGTTGCGGCCAGATTGCTTCGCGTCGGAAGCCCAATTCGCTCCGGCCCCCGCGCTTACGTACCACGCGACCGGCTCTCCGGCCATGCCGCCACTTGCCGTGCCGAGGACAAGCAATCCAAGAACTGCGGAGGCCGATCTCACGCGGCGCATGGTTCCTGGTGTCGCCAGGTCAGAAGTGCAAACAAAAAGACAGTACAGACCATCGTCACCAGGTCAAAGCCATCCATTTTTCGTTCACCTCTTTTCCTAGTGTTGAGAAAATCCGCGACATCTCCTTTATTGGGTCCATGCCCCCTGGGGGATGCCGTCAGGGAGCAACGTTACTGACGGCATCCATTGGCAGGTCTATTCCGCGAAGTAATCGTAGCCGCCGTCCTTCCATTCATAGAAGACATAGCCGGGCGCGGTGACATCACCCTTCTCGTCGAAACCGATGTTTCCGAGCACCGTATCGAATTGGCCCGACTTCAGCACGTCAACGACCTTGGCCGTATCCGTCGTGCCTGCGGCTTGTGCGGCCATTGCCCATGCCTGGATCGCTCCATAGGTGTAGAGGGTATAGCCTTCCGGCTCATAGCCGCCCGCCCTAAACCGCTCGACGACATCCACCGCCACCGCATTCTTTCGCGGATCGGGACTAAACGTCATCAACGTGCCCTCTCCCGCATCGCCGGTTATCGACCAATATTCATCGGTCACCAAGGCATCACCGGATACCAGCCGCGTTTCCATGCCTTGCTCGCGCATTTGCCGGACAATCAAGCCGGCTTCCGTGTGATATCCGCCTACATAAAGAATCTCTATGGCGTTTTGTTTCAGTTTCGAGACCAGCGCGGAATAGTCTTTCTCGCCTGCCGTATAGGCTTCGTAAAGGGCTTCACTCTTGCCCTTTTCGTTGAGCGCTCCCTTCGTCTCGTCCGCGAGGCCCTTCCCGTAGGCGGTTTTGTCGTGAATGATGGCGATATTCTTTTCCCCGAAATGCTCCGCCATGAAGCTTCCGGCAACATAGCCCTGATGGTCGTCACGGCCACAGGTCCGGAACACGTTGAACTTCCCGGCATCGGTCAGTTTCGGGTTTGTTGACGCGGGCGAGATTTGCACGATGTTCTCTTCCTCGTAAACGTCGGACGCGGGAATCGAGGAACCGGAACAAAAATGGCCCGCGACGAAGACGGCGCCCTTGCCGGCAAACTGGTTGGCGACGGCGACGGCCTGTTTCGGATCGCACGCGTCATCGCCGATTTCGAGCTGAAGCGGGTGGCCGAGAACTCCGCCTGCGGCATTGATGTCAGCAACCGCCATTTCAGCGCCGCGTTTTAGTTGCTCTCCAAACGCCGCATACTGACCAGTCATGGGACCGGCGGCTCCAATAACGATTGCATCTTGGGCTGAAGATGCTCCAGTGAACAGCGCCGCGAACGCGGCGATAATGATCGAACCTGTCTTTCTCATTTGTCTCATGCTCCTGTTGAAGTGTTAAACCTAAGTGATAGGGAAACGCGCCCCGGTTCGGAGTAACCCGGAGCGCGCCCCTTCCGCCGGATGCAGCCCAGGGGCCCGGCGAAACTAGAAGAAATACTTGAGGTTCAGCGACACTCCCCAGAACCCCCAATCGTCGGTTTCAACCCAGTACCGCACCGTCTCGCCTCCAGGGGAATTCGCTGACGCGTGGCTTCTCAACAGTCCGAACGGTTCCCCATCCTTGAAATCATTCAGGAAGTCCACGTAACGCCCCTTGACGCCCAGGAATACGCTTTCGGTGAGGGGGTAGTCAAGCCCCGCCATCAGTTGATAGCCCCACAACGTGTCGGTGAGATTGGCATCACCCCGAGACAGTGTTCCGGAAGCGTCAGGGTGGCGTCCCAACGCCGCAAGGGCTTCCCGATCAGGGTTCCTGTGGGCGTCGAGGGAATAATCCATCTCTGCGAGCATGAAGCCCATACCACCGCCTACATAGGGAATCAGCTTATGCAGCGCACTGGGGAAATCGTAATAGACGTTCCCAAAAAACTGGTGCCCCTTCATGTCCGCCACACTTTCGCTTATCAGCGCAAATTCATGGTCCTTGCCTTGCACATTGATAGTGTTTCCGCGCCGGTCTCCACCGTGTTGCCGGTAGAAATACTCTGCCTCGAGGCGGAACCCGCGCCAAGCGTAACCCACATTCACGCCCAATAACGGCCCTTCATCAAGATCGAAGCTATTATCGAGTACACCACCGGCTGGTGTGCATCGCGGATCGTCCTTTGGCCATGGCAAGGTCTCGCCGTTAACCGTGACCACAGGAAAATTCCGGTCGCAATTCGTTGGCAGGTCCGTGCTTGAAAACTCCGTGTCCATATCGTTCGGCACGGCCATGCCGAGGTCAAGTCCGCCGTACCATCCCTCGTGCACGGTCTCCGCAGAGGCACCCACAGGCAGCTGCATCGCCGCAAGGGCTGAAATTCCAATAATCGTTTTGCGCATTGCTTCCTCCATTAGTCCGGCGATCTTCCCAAAACATCCTCGCGGGTGGTATTGGCGAGGTTGACCACGTGATCCACCAATCCCTTTTCCACATTCAAGTCGTCGAGCGTGCCCCGCAGGTGGTCGAGAACGATATCGAAGTGCGTGTCGTTCAGGCCCTTCTCCACGAGGGGCGCGTGGGCGGTCTGAAGATCCTTGCCCGGGTACTCGTTCGGGCCGCCAAACACCATCGTCAAAAAAGCCTTCTGTTTGGCCCGCTGTTTGTCCATATTGGTGGTGTCGAAGAAGCCGCTGACGCGGTTGTCTGACAGGACTCTCCGGTAGAAAATATCGACGGCGGCGTTGACGGCGCCCTCGCCGCCCAGCTTGTCGAAAATGGTCTCGGTCATCGTTCTTTCTCCGCTTCTTTGATGTTGAGCCGGACGCACACGCGGCTCAGCGGTTTGCCGCCCTTGCCGAGGCGGCGTTGCGGACGCGGGATGGCATTGCCGGCCTTGCACTCGGAATTGGCGTGATGGACGGGTTGTATGGGGGAAAACCATGAGGCTGGCCGGGGCATATCTCCGTAGAGAAAAAGCGGGTCCGGAGCAAGGGGAGCGCGGCTCCGGGCCGAAGTGGGTGCCGCCGACTGAGGTACACGTGGTTTGGCGGTGCCGACGAGACGAACGGGAAAACGGCGCGTCCGGGGTAGGGTTTTGCTCCGGGCGCGCCGCCACGCCCCGGCTACTCATCCCGCAAGTCCGGGACGCAGCATCGCTGTGGGGCGTCAAAAGTCCTTGTGATTCTTGGATGAGGTTGGACGGGGTTGGATGAAGTTGGACGGCGCCTTGTTTTTCAATGGCTTGGGTGGCCTGTCTTGTTTTGTGGCTCGGCGTTCCATTCGGTCAAAAGTTTTTGCAAATCCCGCGTTTAAATCGTCGTTAACACATTGAGGAAGATAGCCGACTCTGGCGGGTGGCGATCAAAACAACTCAAGACGGGAGCCAAACATATCTGCTCTCGCTGCACCAAGCTAAGGCACGCGATCTCCAAGCCGCACGACAACGTTTAAGAACGATCAATGAGAGATAGAAAACGATGCCTGGAGGGTCGCTACGTCCTCGCGCGACCGTAGCCGCGGGTAAGCGTTTGGCTCAAGCACCACCGATATTATGGCCTGAACCCCCGCCGACGACAATGGAAACAGGCCTATGAGATACGATATGAGGTCGATCTGTCGCATCATTTTCGCCTTCTATGAACGGAGAAACAGGCGTTTTTTGCCACGTGGAACCAGACAAAATCCCCGCGATTCCATCCTCCGAAAAACGCCTGAATTTCCTGCCGAAAAACACCCTTTGAAACACTGATAAAATCGTGTTTTCCGGCCATTTTAAGACGATTTAAACGCGGGATTTGCAAAAACTTTTGACCACCACTATCACGGCGCCGGAAACAGTCAACCCCTACCAAACCCCTGGAAAATCAAGGCCTCATCGCAGGTCTTCGCACTTCATCGCAGGTCTTCGCAATTCGTAAAGACTTTTGACGCCCCACAGAGATGAAAGCGAAGTTTCGGCACATGTTTTGCGGGCAAGGTTGGCCGTGAAATCGTTCCACGCCCGAAAGTGCCCTTGCCGTGACTAAGCCCGTAAATCATATTTCCCGAACGGATTACCGAATTCCTTCTGGTGGAAAGGGTTTTTGCAAATCATGGTCACCAGATCCGTCGTCGGCGGGATTCCCAACAGTAACGCAGATTTGTAGACCCCGTTCGACGTCGCCGTCGTCGTGCCGACGATCCTGCGCCCGAGCTTGGTTCGGACTCTTAAGTCCATATTCGCCCAAGATTTTCCAGGCCGAATCCAAATCCTGCTCGGCATCGACTTTAAGAAAAACGATCCCGCCGTTATCGACGATGCTTGCCGACAAATCCCGAGCCATTGCGCGGTATGCGTTTTCGATCTCGGCTACTCGACCTCGACTCGCCACGGTGGCCTGCACCCCGCCGCGGACGGTGGGGCCTTGCGCACCATCATGAGCTACGCTGCCAACAGTCGCTATATCGCCTACCTTGACGACGACAACTGGTGGGCCCCGCAACACTTGTCGAGCCTGCGCCGCGCGATCGAGGGTTTCCACTGGGCGTTCTCCTTCCGTTGGTTCGTTGACCCCGATTCGGGCAAGCCCCTGTGCATCGACGAATGGGAGTCGGCCGGTCCGGGGTCCGGCGTTTTTCGTCGAAGCTTGGGCGGCTTCGTCGATCCCAACTGCCTGATGATCGACAAACTCGCCTGCGAACCAGTGCTCCGGTGGTGGACAATCCCGGTGCGCGGTGACAAAGCCGGTCTGACCCAGGACCGCAACGTGTTTCATCTGCTGAAAAAACACTTCGCGGTCGGCTGGACCGGTAAAGCAACATGCTACTACGAGATGGACGTCAACGACCCGCTAAATGAGATGCGATCCTCGTTGATACAGCAAAAGCTTGCCGGCCAAGGTGGGAGCCACCCAGTGCCAAGAAAGAATCCCCAAGACGTCAATTCAAGTTGACGCCATGACACCATTCAGGATCGCCGTCATTGGCGAGGCGGATTACGCCACGCGCACAGCCCAGGTGGTGTCGACCCTCGGGAAATCGACGTCGGTCCCGGCAATTAGGTTGAAGTAGTTGGTGAAGATATTGATACCGATGTGGCTGATGATTTCGACGATGTCACCGTCGGCGAAACCAGCCGAACGCAAACTGGCGATATCGGCGTCGTCCACCTGACCATGCCGTTCGGTGACCTTACGCACGAAAGTCAAGACGGCTTGGGACTCGTCCTCCGTAGCTTCGCCACGTAGGTTGAGCGCCAGCTCCTCCTCATCGATCCCAGCGCCCTTGCCGAGGGCGGTATGGGCGGAGGCACAGTAATCACAGCCACTAATACCGGCGACGGTCAGTGCGATTTGTTCACGCAGTGGCGCCGGCAGAGTGCCTCGCTGGAGGCTAGCAATGATTGCGAGAAAGCCATCGAGGGCTTTGGGCGAATGGGCGAAGGTGGCGAATATATTCGGTACTTTGCCGAACTGCGCCTGAACGCCATCGAGCAGCGCCTTCGCCTCGCCGCTGGCGGCGGCCGGATTAACCGGATCGATACGTGGCATTGTGGTTCTCCTCAATTGTGAGTAACTGTGTTTATACGTAGCTATCGCTGTGATTGCGCGATACGAGCGTATCCCGTGTCACGTGGACTTGGTATACTAATCTGTCTACATAACCAAGTAACAACTAGAGATTCTTCGCCACCAAAAGTCACGTATTCGTGATCGGATCATTGAATTTATTGTTCTTTTGTAACTGCCCAGGTCTGATC
>JAAXGF010000274.1 GCA_012267605.1 Alphaproteobacteria bacterium
GATCAGACCTGGGCAGTTACGGTTGGCACCGAATCATCGCGGCTAAGGTTCAAATAGGTTATCATGGGGCACTCAAACGAAGAAGAATCGGTAACCTGACGAATGAGCCCCTTCCTCGATCAGTTTGTTCATTACATTACGGTCTTGATTTTTTCCGGCCTACTCGTTTGGGCGGCGGTTACCGACCTCAGGGAATTTCTCATCCCGAACCGCATTTCTGTCGCCATCGTAGCACTATACCCAGCTCACGTACTCGCTAGTGCCCAGCCTGTCGACTGGGTCGGCGCGTTGATCGCTTGTGGAATTGTTTTCGCCGTTGGATTCGCGCTATTCGCCCTTCGCATCACCGGCGGCGGCGATGTCAAACTTCTTGCAGCGACCGCATTGTGGGCGGGCCCCGAGTTGGTGACGCCATTTTTGTTGGTTACGGCCGTCGCCGGCGGCGTGCTCGCATTGGTGAAACTTGGACAACTGCGCTCGGCCCGTGCGCGTCAGGGTGACTCGGCCCAGACATCGGAGCCACTCAAACAGAACGTTCCCTACGGATTGGCAATCGTTGCCAGCGGTCTCTTCGTCGCTGGCAAGCTCATCGCCGGTTGATGTCAAGCGCATCGCAGCGCCGTTCATCCTGAAAATTAATTAGGCACAAACGCCGTTAAGAAAAGTGCAAGGTTTGGGCGTTAAATTCGACGCTAGCCAACCGATTTGTGTATTCAACCGATTAGGGCCTGGCGCGAGGAAAAAGTGACCCAAGTTTATCTTGATCTATCCCGACTCATCGAACGCTTGCATCGCCGGTTTCTCGACGTCTTGAGAGCGGAGCTGAAGGATCTCGGCATCGATGACATCAATGCGGTACAAAGTCTTATCCTCGCGAATATCAGTGGTGATGAACTAACCGTGCGCGATCTCGTCGATCGCGGCTATTACCTCGGATCAAATGCCTCATACAACATCAAGAAGCTGGTCGAGAGCGGCTATCTAATCCAAGAGCGCTCACCCCACGACAGGCGCTCGGTGCGCATCAAGTTGTCGGAAAAAGGCTTGAATCTATGTTCCCAAATACAGGAGCGGCAAAATAGTCACGCAGCCGCAATGATGAACGGTCACGGCAACTCGAACGGGTTGGACGCGGCCTGCGATACGTTGCGCCAACTTGAGAGAGCCTGGTCCGACTATATTCATTACCGGCGCGCCTGACACCTCATCCGTCCGATCCGGCGTGGTCCACCCGGTCATACCCCTCCAGTTCAGCCAATTTCTCGGTTCCTGTCCTCGTCTCATTCGACGGTTCGCATTTCCGCGCACCGAGGGTTCATGATCGCTTGATCATCGGCATCGTATTCGAGGGCAGCGGTTCTGGGCCAGAGGCTATTTCTGCACAACAAGCAGAAACGTTACTGACGACATCATACTTCAGAATATCGAGTGCCATTCGACCAAACCTACCGGCATCAGCAGGTAATCGTTTAATGATCAGAAGGTCTTTTTAGATTGGAGAAATGACGGTTGGACCATTTCGGCTCCAGCAAGAAATTCGCTAGGATCGTCGCCGAACAGCCCAAAAGCATATTTTGGATCAGTGCTACGTATGCGATGGAAAAAACGGGTCGCTTGGGCAATTTCGGCCCGCCAAAACGGACAATGCTCATCTTTCGGGCGGAACTTGTCGGGACCGTAAACGACGGAATCCGCATAGCAGCCTCCGCCGCACAAGTAACGCGCCCAACAGCTATTGCAGGCAGGCCTCCTGTCGACATCGGCGGCCTCATTTTTCCGGTACGCTTGTCGAGCAGCACCGTCGATACCGTCGAATACACTTCCGAGCCTGTAATCTTCGAGTCCCAAATGTCGGAAACAAGGATAAATTTGTCCGTCCGAGGCTACCCCGACATAGGATCCGGCGACTCCGCAAAATTGAGTAATGGGCGATGGTATCATCAATCGTCGGACAATTTTTGTGATTGGCTGATAGTTGATGGGCCGCCGCCCCGCTGCGAGCTCGGCGAACATATCGTCACAGACCAAGACCAAATCGGCCTGGAAATCGTCGAGTTCGCGCGCCCGAAGCGTTTCCGGCGCATTCGACTCAGATCCGACTTTGATGACGTGAATGTGGCGGATTTCGAGCTCTTTCGCCCAATCCCAGACCGTCGCCACGCGTGTATCCGCGCACAGTCGCACAGTACAGTATTTACAGTAACCCGATCCGGAAGCCGCTGGAGAAGTAATCTAAGCCCACGTTCAACCAGAGGATAAGAATCCCGACCGTTGGCCATTGGGCGGTATCTGTCATGGACCTTGGCGGGCCCGTCGCAACTTACACGTATATTAAAGGGGTGATCGGCAAAAAAGGCGGCGATTTCCGGCGTAACGAGAGTCGCGTTCGTGGTCAGTTCAAATGTTAGCTTCTGCCCGGTGGCGGCGGTGCGGGCGGTGGCGTTTCGAACCAGCCGCCTTAAGAGGTCGAATTCGATCAGGGGTTCCCCAGAACCAAAATGGAGTGCAATATGATCGGAATCTGCGGCTTGTTTAAACGTGAAGTCGAGAGTGGCGAGTAGGGTGTCTTCTCGCATTAGGCCTATTCGGGAATGAATCGGCTTCTCGAAGCAATAATGGCAGCCCATATTGCAGGCGCTCGGAAGATCTAGAGAAACGTCCGTTATTCTTGGCGCCGCAGAATTCGATCGATCGCTCCAATCGGGTTTTGGCGCATCCGTGAACAGTCCTTTCTCAATGAGCCAGTCACGCCAGCTTGGGTGGATGGATGCCTTCGGTGGCCATCTGTCGAGAAACCGACGGAGATGCTCGGGTACCTCGATTACATACGTGCGCTCGAGATCGTAAATCAGCGATGGCTCATCAGATGTGCTGGCCAAAATATGAGTAGCCCGCATCCGCCGTTGCGACACGACGGTAGCCGCGAATTCATCCATGAATTGACGGAATTTCCTAGTTACGGGTCTTGACGCCCTGCCTCAAATGGGGTACGTTCATTCTTGTCTAGAG
>JAAXGF010000399.1 GCA_012267605.1 Alphaproteobacteria bacterium
CCGTTCACACCTCATTCATGCCATGAATTGAACCCCGAGCATATCGCCATTCCGCCACCTCATTGTGGCCCGAAACTGGCCCGCACCATTTACGCGAACTCTGTACGCCGAAGCATCAGGCATATCGCCCTTCAACCGTATTCGCGCCCCGTTCGCGGACAGATCATGGACGAGGATGTCCACGATAATGCCCAAAGCAATAATATCGCCGGTCAACAAGGTACGTGCCCTCCGGAAACCGCGATCGTTGGCGCTCTTTCTTGGCCTGCCCAAGTAAGCTGATTCATTGGAATTGCGCCCGTGACGGGGTATTGCCACGGCCGATTTTCTGCTCGTAAGCGTAACCCTGGTCATGCCGCAAACAGCCTCCATCGGATTTGAGCGTCTTAATCGAAGTTGCCTAAACTACTAACTCTATCGACCGAATCGCCGGCGGTTATACACCGCCAAGCGTAAGCACACTGTGCGTTCGCTCACACTTTCAACGAAAACTCGAGAAAATTTTAGATAAATTGTTTTGCAATCTGTCGTGGCGTTTGTCGGAGCAACAAACCAGGATTACTCCCGCGGACTAAATTGACCTTCCGGGGATGTTCGACGACCCTGCCGTGAATACGTCGAAGAAATGCATAAAATACCATCCAATTTTTATTATTATGTGACGCAAAATAAATACGATAACGAAACAATTTATTTATTTTGGGCATTAGGATTTTGTTCATATTTTTTTATTTAAGAAAGGCACAGTTTGTTGATGCGCCATGCTTCCTCAACATCTCTAGGAATAGAAAATGGTTTCTCCCCTGTCCTATTGCCCGGCCGAGAGTAGATCCCCTTGCCCGGTTGAGAATAGATCCCCGTTTTCGAGCAGCTCACGCACAAATTCGACACGAACTTTCTCGCAGGGTCCGAGGTCGCTCAATCAACCGGAAGGTTTCCGTTTCTTTTCAAGCCGAATTTGGCTGTCTATCCAAGGTGGCTTCCTGGGATTCTCAGTTGCTTACATCATTGCTTCGATACCCGCGTTACCCTCCGGGCTCCGCGAACTTGGCGGTACACTCGGGCTCGACAATTTGCTGCTCCTTCTGGGCGCACTGTCGGTATTCTGGATTCGCCTGTATTTTAGGAGACGCGGGACAAGAGCATTTTTGGACAGCAGAACGTGGCTTTCGGCAAGCTCGTTTCTAATGTTTTTCCTAGTTGCTTTCTTGTTCTTGCACCAAGGCTTCCTCGCTGCGGAATCTATTTTTAGTGCTTCCCTGGTGAAGACCGGCGCACTCTCAATAGCCGTAGTTGGCTTAGTCCACCTATGGTTCAGTGTAAATCTAAGGAAACGTCTAGTACAAATGCCTGTCCGTTCAGACTTGTAGACTGATTCGCTCCTACAGCCGTCATAAAATCCGCGGAAAAATTGACTGGAGGACGCCGTCCCGAATCCAGGAGTGCAGCACGGTACTCAATATTTAGCGATGTCGTTGGTGTGCCTATGCCAAATGTCGACACTCGAAACAAAAGGGCACAGTGAAATTCGTTGAGCGGCGGGTCGTTCCCTCGGCTGCTTCATAACCTGCAGCTATCAAATTAGGTACCGATCGATATTTCTAGTTTCTGGTTCCCTTCGTTATAAGATCGAAGCCCTAGATTGGTTGCGAACGGCAACCCAAATGTCTTCGATAAATCTAACGAGGGGAGAAGCACCATGACGTCGGAAACGAACATTTCTACCGGATTGACGGAGCAAGGCTTTGGCCTTGCGGTTCATGGTTACGACGTGGTCGCGTATTTCACCCAAGGTCATCCGACTGCAGGTTCAGCGAAGTATGCGACTGCACTTACCAGTTCGCGAACGAAGGCAATCTCAAGACCTTTGAAAGCGATCCGGCAAAGTATGTGCCGCAGTATGGAGGCTTCTGCGCCTTCGGTGCCGCCGAAGGCGGCAAGTTTGACGGCAACCCGCTACTCTGGAAGACCGTCGACGGCAAGCTCTACCTGAATCTCAACGAAGAGGTTCAGAAAATGTGGCAGGAGAATATTTCCCTTCACATTGAGATAGCCGACCATAACTGGCCGAGAATCGCGGGCAAGCCCACGGGCGAGCTGGATCCCCAGCTGCCTCCCAAAAAGCTGAGTTGAACGATGATAGCGGGGCCTCGGCCCTGCGATTTTTTTGAAGGGGAAATGGGACATGGCTAAGAAATTCGATGCGATCATTATCGGCACCGGCCAGTCGGGGCCGTCGTTGGCTCAACGGATGACCCGAGAGGGCATGAAAACAGCCATCATCGAGAGGAAGCTTTTTGGTGGCACCTGCGTCAACGTCGGTTGCATTCCAACCAAGGCGCTGGTCGCCAGTGCCCGGGCTGCGCATATGGCGCGCCGTGGTGGCGATTTCGGTGTCACGATCGACGGCGCGATCAAAGTCGATATGAAGCAGGTCAGGGCTCGGAAGGATGCCATCGTCAAGCATTCCAACAGTGGGGTCACGAACTGGCTCAAAAACATGGACAACCTCACTGTATTCGAGGGTCATGGCCGCTTGGAAAGCCCAAATTCGGTTCGGGTCAATGGAGACCTGTTGGAAGCCGAGAAGATCGTTCTGAACGTTGGCGGACGGGCGATAGTCCCCGATATGCCCGGCGTCAACGATATCCAATACCTGACTAACTCCAATATGATGGAGGTCGATTTTCTGCCCGACCATCTGGTTGTCGTCGGGGGCAGCTATATTGGTCTTGAGTTTGCTCAGATGTACCGGCGATTTGGCAGCAAAGTCACGGTTCTTCAGCGCGGCCCGCGAATAATCGCCCGTGAGGACGAGGATGTCTCGGAGTCAGTGAAGGAAATTCTTGAAGGAGAAGGCGTTGACGTGCGCGTCAACTCGGAATGCGTCAGTTTCGAACGGCGTGGCGCCGATATTGCCGTCACCGCGGATTGCGCCCCCGGCGCCGAGGCGTTCGCATGTAGCCACGTCCTACTTGCCGTCGGCCGCCAGCCCAACACCCACGATCTAGGGCTCGATGCAGCCGGTGTTGAGACCGACAAACGCGGCTTTGTTGTGGTTGATGACCAGCTTAGGACCAATGTGCCGGGAATTTGGGCCATGGGTGACATGAACGGTCGGGGTGCCTTCACCCATACCTCGTACAACGACTACGAAATCCTCGCGGCCAACATGTTCGATAGCGACCCAAGAGCGGTGTCCGACCGCATCATGACGTACGGGCTGTTCATTGATCCTCTCTTGGGGCGGGTCGGCATGACGGAACGCCAGGTCCGCGCCTCGGGCCACGATGCGCTGATCGGCAAAATGATGATGACGCGGGTCGGGCGTGCGCGCGAGCGCAGCGAGACTCAGGAGTTCATGAAAATTCTGATTGACGCGAAAAGTGAGAGAATTCTTGGTGCGTCAATCCTTGGGATTGGTGGCGATGAAATTATTCACTCGATACTCGATGTCATGTACGCCGACGCCCCGTACACGGTGATACAACGTGCGATGCACATTCACCCAACAGTCACTGAGTTGGTCCCAACGATGTTGGGAGATTTGAAGCCGCTGGAATGAGCGTAGCCGGGGCAACACGCTGAACGTTTTTTTGCTCAGTCTATCCGCGGTACTGGCAGGTGTGATTGGTTTTGCCGTGCACCGAGCCGATCTCTGTTCAGTCCGCGCGATGGAAGAACTGCTGACTACCCGCCGGGCTTTCATGCTCGCAAGCTTCGCCAAAATGTCACTGTGGGTGATCCGGATTACCCTTCTTGTCGCTTGGGCCTTACCAGTCAACATCGTGCAGATAAGTCAGTGGGAGCTTTCGATACTGACAATCTGTGGAGGGGCACTCTTCGGCGTGGGTGCGACTGTCAACGGAGGATGCGCCTTTTTTACATTGACCCGACTAGGCAGTGGAGATTTAGGTATGGTGGCTTCCTTGGCCGGCTTTCTAATCGGGGCTGGCGCCCATGGTATTTCGGTCGCGACTGTTCTGGTTCCGGCTCCCGTGGAAAGGATTGCGCCGTCATTGGTGGACGGCCCCTGGTTCCTTCCCATAACGGTGGTAACGACGTTATGGATGGCTTGGGAACTGGTTCGATTGATGCGCTCCACCAGCAACAAGAATTTGCGTCACCGCCTACTCTCGCACAGCTATCGACTTTCGACCGCGGCACTGTTGATGGGCGTGAGCAATGCTGTGCTGTATGCATTGGCCGGCGTCTGGCCGTATACGCGGCTCTTCGGTGAAATAGCGCGCCACGCCGCGATCGGGACACCTCCGCCCCAGGTGATTTTCTGGCTTTTGTTTGGAGCCCTTATCATCGGAATCGGATTGTCGGCCTGGCAGCGTCGCGAAATTGTCTTGCAATGGCGCCCACGGCCGAATTGGGTTGGCTACGGTGTCGGCGGCATGCTCATGGGTTTCGGCGCGGCCATGATACCCGGCGGCAATGATGTTCTCATCTTGCAAGGTATTCCTTCTCTATCACCCCATGCAATTCCAACTTTCCTGGCCATGCTTGGGGGAATAGCTGTGTCATTACTGTCCATGCGGGCGCTGGGCATGACCATTCCGCAAGTCGATTGCAGTGGCGATATTTGCGGGGTTGAACCTAAGTGATCGGGGCAATGACCGCTTGGCGTCAACCTGAGACGAGAACCGGTGACGCCAGCGGAGACGGAAGCTGGGGGTTGGACGGCCAACATTTTGGGGTGGCTATGGACCGCAAGTCTTAGCCAAATCCGGAAGTGGTGGAACCCAAATAGTAAACCCACTATGGCACATCGTGATGTCGGTGGTAGGAGCCGTCCAACGCATCAAGAGGGGCCTAAGTTCAAAGCGTGTCGCCCGGATTCCATCAATCTCCCCTACGAGATCGTTGACTGGAGCAGGTCGCCTCGTCAGAAAACTTGATAGGAGAACAGACTTTGACCGTCATCACTTCAAGGTGGGTCGAATCTTTTCTTTAAGACTCATTGGTCTATGCTAACGATTGGCACGGGAATTAGCCCGACTTCCGCAACTCGGGGGTCGCGAATATGCTAACCCATTGATTTTCCACAATCGGACCTCCAAAGGTCGGCACTACAGGGCGCCAAATGGAGGGGGCGAATCGAGGGCCGTCAGGCGCAGATCCGCGGTGTGGGCTGTTGCGGCAGGGTCATGCCGAGCTGGTGCAGCAGTAGCTCGTGCTCCTTGTTCGGACGGGTGTGGCGCGGCAGGACGAGGTGCCGGCCTTCGGTGGCCGGCAGATGAACATCCACCATCTGGATGGCGGCGAAC
>JAAXGF010000124.1 GCA_012267605.1 Alphaproteobacteria bacterium
GTCTCCGGGAGGCGTCCATATAGCCGGGCCATGGATGGAGGGCCGGCACCGTACCTCGATTGCCGCTCGCCGCGCAAAGAGGAAACGGGCCGGTTGGCGGAACTCGTGGACGTGCCCTGGCTCAAGGGGCCGTTGGAGGAACGTGCGAGGACGCTTGCGGTCACTGATCTCGTGCCTCGGCACCTTGACGAAGTGAAGGAGCGGTTTCTTGCGCAACTGGACAAAATCGAAGCGGCGGTGAGGGAGCGAATGCGCCGGGAAATCGTCCACCTTCAGCACCGGGCATTGGAAGTTGAGGCCGACGAGCGAGCGGGCAAGAAGCCACGGCTCAACTCGGAGAAAATTCGGCGCCAAGCGGAGGCTCTGACCGACCGGCTGAAGTTGCGGCTCGCCGACATCGCACGCCAGCGTGATATCGCCCCAATGGGGCCGACGATCTGCGGCGCGGCACTGGTCTTGCCTGCGCGGTTGCTCTCGTCGGAAGATACGAGCTCGAAAGGCGCCGTGGCGACCGCGGACACGGCCACCCGTGCGGAGGTCGAGGCGAAGGCGATGCGGGCAGTGATGGAACGGGAACGAAGCGTGGGCCGGAAACCCACCGACGTCTCGGGCGAGGACCGTGGCTACGACATCGAAAGCCGCGATCCGAAAACAGGTAGACTCCGGTTCATCGAAGTGAAGGGACGCCGCGCCGATGCCCGCACCATCACCATTACAAGGAACGAGATGCTGGCCGCGTTCAATGCGACCGAGTCGTTCATCCTGGCAGTGGTGTTCGTCGATGGCGGTGCGGTCCAGGAACCACTCTACGTGCCGGATCCGGCACCGATATTCGGCCCCGAACCGGGATTCAACGAGGTTTCACGGGCAATTTCGGCTGAGGCGATCACGGCTGCGGCGCAGCGAGATATGGACTGGAGAGCTAGCGAGGCTGCGCCTCAGACCGACGAGACATGTTCCACAACCTTTTGATTTCATATGCGATTATCAAAATTTGACTCAACTGTAAACATCAGGTCGGCTCAAGGAGTCTAGAATGGTGATCCTCGCCATGCTCGTCTATTATCGTGAGCGGTACGCGGCACCGACGGGGATATAGTGGACCCGCATCGAAGAAGCGTGTCTCAGAGGAGGATCGGAACATGATGAGGCGAGTTGACTCCACGCAGCCGAGCCTTGAGGGCGCCTGTCAATACAAGGCGAGTTAGCGTGGTCGTTTCGGCATCCGGTACATCGTTTAGCCTCGTTGCCGTTGGAAGGGACTGAAATGCCAATTGGTTTTCTGGTGCTGGGTCGCAACCAGTTTGGTGGTGGGATTCTCGACCAACACTCGGGTGTGATCTCGCGAGGAATTGGCTGATGGCAAAGGGGCTACAAGCGGCACAAGGTGTGCAGAGCAACGACATTGCGCTGGTTGAAGTGTCGGTCGTCCTAGTCTCGAACCAGAATGACCCTTCGATTCTCAACCCAGACTTTATGCGCTACAACAGGATAGTGGATAAAGCGCTGTCGTTGAAGGAAGCCCCTGTTTCGACACCCGTTTTTTCTCAATTGATTTATGAAGGAGAAATCGTAGTAAGAGCTGAACCTCAACGATTTGTGTTTGAACAGAAGGGACATCCGCTTAGTGAAGACGAGTGCGTCATTCCCCTAGTCGCAAGGCGATTTGCAGAGGTGGTAGCACAAATTCCCTATAGCGCCACCGGAATCAACGCCAAGAGTTTCAGGCCTCTAAACGACAAATCGAGTTACAGCATCGCGGATGTATTGATCGATGGTGGAAAATGGATGTCGTTCATGGATGTTCAGCCGGATATCCATCTGAAAGCTCTGTATCGTTATGAGAGCAGGCAAATCGCGATGGACGTGGGTCGAGTTAATGTACAAAGGAATGATGGTTCAGAGTCGCATGGGGTATTGTTTCAAGCTAACATTCACCGCGATATTCGGGAAACAACCCAAGAGCGGCGCCTAGCGCTCATTTCGTCCACTGTCGATAGTTGGCGAGAGGATATATCTGACTTCAAGGCCCTCATGAGAAAGTTTCAGTCAATGGAGATACCCGAATGACATTTCCAATGCAAGCGGCAGCGAGAGACACGACAGTGGATGTTTTTCCTCATGCGATGCCGAATTCATCAGCGTTCCCCGTGGTATTCGAGCCGGATCAGAGCCGGACGGTCGATTATGACTGGGGCCTTGTCAAAAACACACTTTTCCGAGCTTACGTCAGCAGAGAGCAAATTGGTTTAACGCACGTTGAACCGACTTCCAACATTGCATTTCGACCGGAAGACTGGTCGAAATCTGTTGAGTTCTCTCCCGGGATCGTCCAGCTCATGGAGATTGTCGGTGGGCGGTCGGCAGAGCTTCGGGAGGCGATGAGCGATCTTGACGAGGCTGTGGCCGAGGCGCGTCAAGAGGAATTCCCAATCCCATCGAATTCGGCTCTGTCGAACGCTCGCCGGCTATTGCTGGCCATGTACGCGATCTCGCCTCAGCGTTTCGAAGTCTACCCCACACCGGACGGTGAGGTCGCCATCGATGCTCCGGGCGGGCGGGGAAGATCGGTCCTTCTGCTTTGCGAATCCAACGGTGGGGCCTTGTGTCTGGTCAATTTGGATGGCAGGCATAGGCGCGCGCGGTATTCGGATACGGGGTCGCTTCCCGATGGTTTCGTTCGAGAGGCGCTGAACGAATTGGTCGCGTGACGGTCGAGGACGATATCAAGCCGGAGGAAAACCTCGACGCGAATGTGCTCATTGATGCGAACCGTGATTATTATCCGATTGCACGCGTTCCCTAATTTTGGGATTGGCTCGTTCACATCGCCGGGCAGGGTCAGGCGAAAATTCCTGAAGAAATATTTGAGGAGCCGAAAGTTGGAAACGACGATCTTGCAAACTGGTTAAGAAGCTACAAACAACAGATGCTACTGGACGAACTCGTCCGCGCAGAATTGGTGGCACATGCGACCGATCAGGGTTATGCACATAATTTAACTGACGAGGAAATAGAGAAAATCGGATGTGATCCTTTTCTTATCGCTTATGCCCTCGTTGACATTGAACAACGTCGTGTTGTCACGACAGAGAGGTCCCGGCCAGGAAAACAACGGGCGAACCGGAATATTCCCGATGTCTGCCGCGAACTTCGTGTGCCATGTTGCGACACGTTCGAATTTCTGCGTGCGCTCAACTTCACGACTCGTTGGAATGCATGAACCGAACTGGTGACTTTCGTATACGCCGACGCGGAAACTAACCTTCCGGTCGCGCTATGAATCCCTAATCCGCCCCCTCGTAGTTCGCGGCATGAAACCTGGCGCTCACCGGATAGAAGCCGCCGTGTCCGTCAGCCCTTACGGCTACCGACAAATTCAACGATGAAACCAATGTGGGGACGTTTTGGGGGCTGTTTTTGTTTTCCGTCCCGGCAGGCATGTTTCTTCTTTGGCGGGCTATCCCATAGGAGGCTGCGAGAAGAAATAATGAAACGGCTCACGCTTGCTGCGCTGGTGCTGGCCGGCGCGTCGGGGCGGCAGTGGGTGTAGCCGCTTGGCAAGCTGGAATTCTTTGCCGGTTTATCCATATTATATATTGATAATCTTCCGAAAACTATATATATTACCTATATGAAGCGCAGGGATATTATCAAGAAGCTGGCCAAGGCCGGATTCGTGGCTTCCGAAGGCGCGAACCACACCAAGATGTCCCACCCCGATGGCCGCTGGACCGTGATTGGCCGGCATCCCGAGATACCGAACGGCACCGTGCGCGCGGTCGAGCGGCAAACGGGGGTTAAGCTACGCTCGGAGAAAGGATGAAAGATGCCCCGTAGACTCTACCCCGCGATTGTCCATAGCGACGACGGCAAGACCTTCGGCGTTTCGTTCGTCGATTTCCCGGTGCATGCGGGCGGCGTCTCGGTCGAGGCCGCCATCACCGACGCCGAGATCGTGATCGCCGAGGTCGTCGAGGATTTGTTGCGATCCAAAGCGCCGGTCCCACCCGCCACCGCGATCGCGGATATCCCGGCGGAGAACCGGGACGGTGCCGAACTTATAACCCTGGTCCCGGTCCATCTGCCAGGCAAGTCCAAAGTTATATCAATCACCCTGGACGAAGAGCTGATTGCCCGGATCGATGCGGTCGCGGCGAACCGGTCGGGATTCCTGGCCGAAGCGGCACGGGCGCGCTTGGGCGGTTAACGGGCCAGCGGCGAATTGCCGCTAGCGCGCAACCGGCAAAGAGGTAGTGTCCCGGTTTGAAATCCGATAGGAGAAAGCGGCCCTGGCCTTCACGCTCATTGAAGGCCGGGTCTGGTGGTGTTCTAAGTCGATCTAATGTCGAATTCCCTCAGCCTTAAGCTTTGCAACAAACTCTTCCTGCGACCTTGCACCTTTCGTGGAATTACAGGCTGCGCATAGCAGTTGCAGGTTTTCAATGTGATCGCTTCCGCCTTTCGATTGCGGGACGACATGATCCACCGTCAAGTTGCGGAACGGGAACATGACGCGGCAGCCCGTGCACTGACCTTCCTGCTTGCCGTAAAGCGTGTGCTTGTGAGTCCGGTAGTTGGGAAGCTCACCCAGGTCTGTCCGGCGCGGGATATCCGTCCGATGGTGGATATCGTCGAACAACGGCCCCCTATCCTCGCGGATACGCTTTAAGACCAGTTTTGCAGCAAGCGGCGACAAGTCTATACCGACCCATTCGCGGTTCAAACGGTCTGCGGCGACAAGAGCGGTTGCGCACCCGGCGAATGGGTCAAGCACAATGTCGCCTTCGTTGGAGCTGGCGCGTATGATGCGGTTGAGTAGGGCGAGAGGTTTCTGGGTGGGGTAGCCGACACGCTCTTGAGCCTGCGAGTTGATCGGCGGGATGTCGTCCCAGAGCGTGTCCACCGTTTCCCCTGGCAATTCATCGAGAAAACGTATGCGCCGCAGACGCTTGGACTTGTCGCTTGGAAAGTGGATTCTGCCCTCTCGGTCCATCTGCTCCATTCGTTCACGTGAAACCGCCCATCCGTTCTTCGGTGGTTTGTATCCCTTGTACTCGTAGGCCAGGTTCGGTCTGGGTGACGGGCTTGTGAGATTGTCCAATTGGTAGCGTCTTCCATGATCGTCAACGTGAGTGAATTTGGATGCAATATATGCCGGGTTGTTTGGTCGGGATTGGCGATTCAAGACAGTTACTGACGATCTTGCATAGAACAGAAGCACATCGGAAGTAACGCCAAACCGAATGGCCGCATTCTGGGTTTCGCCGCGTCCAGCCTTCCGCTTCCAGGTAATATCGTTCCGAAAATTCCCCGCTCCAAATATCGCATCCATAAGTGTCTTGAGGTAGTGACTCGCGGTCGGATCGCAATGCAGGTAGATCGAACCGGTATCCTTCAGAAGCCTTTGCATTTCCATGAGCCGCACGGCCATCATAATCAGATAAGACTTCATGCCCTTACCGTGGGCCATGCCCGCCGCGTCCACAATGGCATACAATGCCGGGTCGCGGTCCGCGATCTCTCCGTGCCACGCTTCATCAACGTCGCTCAAAGTCCAAGTATCCTTGAAGGCCGCTCCCGCCGCTTCCGAGCCGATGGGCGCGGCGTAGTCCCGGTTCGAGTTGAACGGCGGATCAAGATAGATGAGATCAACCGTTTCCGAGTTCATACCCCGCATTATGTCAAGATTGTCGCCCGTCCAAAGCGTGCGGTTTGACCAGTTCGGGCCGCTCATCGGCCCGAATCCACAAGACCGTTACTTAATTCGGAACGTCGCTTTCCCAGCGTAGCATATTTTTCCCAACGCGCCTTGCCCCCTGGTTGGCGTACCGTGTCTCAGTTTGAAATTCGGCACTTGCGGTAAGTTGTGAGGCGGATCGGTTTCGCGGCGCGCGCGTCGGTCAAATTCACGATCCACTACTCTAGTGCCTGGCGGCGCATCATCCCTCAGCATCGTCCGCCGTCTCCCCAAAAATCCTGTCCAAATAGTTCACGAAGTATGTCCATTGGATGTATGAGGCGTACAGTAATATTGCCGCTGCGAGCATGATGAACAAGTCCGTGAACCGCAGTTCCAACCGCGCGGCCGGCAAAAGCAGGATCGCCCACGCGAAGTTCGCGTAGAAGGTGGAGTACTTGTACGAGTTCTGCACCCCTCGCTCATAAAGATCGACCTTCTGTGGCTCGTCCCGAAGATTGCTCAACGCGTCCGGTGACTTGCAAAACCGTTGCAGTACCCACCGCTCCCACGTCACCCTCGTAAACGCCTCCAGCAAGCCTCCCATCAACGCAGCCGCTATCAGGAGAGCGAATCCGGCGCCGATCCCTATTTCGTTCAAGTTTTCCAGTCGGGCTGCCACCACGGGAATGTGAGGCGAGACCGCGAACAGGGCGACGCTGCCGGGGAGGAGTGTCGAAAGAACGTCTCCCCATCTGAGGGACACCATTGAAACATCGACCTTTGTCGTTGAGGTGCCGCTGTTCATATCACCGCGCGCGCTCCTTTGTCTCTGCCTTAAGTGCCTGTCGGCACATTCCCTCACAGCGCCACGCCCCTTCCGGCATGGCAGCCTATCGCCCGCGTCGGAAATTACTCTCCCGACTAGTCAACCCCGCCGAGACTTAGACCGTGACGGTTGAAAAACTCCCGAAAATCCCCGCGCTTCGAGTAGCGGCGTTGCAGCTCCTGAAAATCCTCACGCGGGTCCGAAGCCTCGGAAATCACATCCAGAAGGTCGCCGATGTCGTCAAAGTCCTCGGTCTTTACCTCTTCGATGAATTGCTTAAGTGCGTTCGCGAATCTGAGCAGTCGCCGCTCAAGGCACGCAATGGCTTTCTCGTTGTCTGAATACTCCCGCACGGTGCGGCCGACCTCTCTCTCCATGTCGTCCTTCGTCATCGCTCAATCTCGCTGAGTTCCTGCTACCGGGTTCGGCGTGTCCACCACGCCCCCGTCCGCCCGAGTCTGTCGCTGAACAGCTTCCAGCGCAATCTCCATAGGCCCGCGCCAAGGCGGGGCAGGGGGAGTGTAGCAGAAATTTCATCCTGGTATACGTTTTTTGCGTTTAAATATACGTTTTTTACGTATAACTTGTTTCCTTGTCACCACCCCCACGGAGGACATGGAAATGGCACTTAAAGACACGCTCGGACTCAGCGTCAAGGATCAGGTGAGCGGATTCAAAGGCACGATTACCGCTGTTGCCGAACAGCTTGAAGGCTGCCAACGGGCGGAAGTCACCCCGCCGGTTGATAAGGATGGCAAGCATCGCGAACCGCGTTGGTTCGATGTCCGGCGGCTGGAATGCCTTGACGACGTTATACGGCTACGGCCCGACAAATCCGGTCGCCGCCATGGTCAGGCTCTTGGCCTGCATGAGATTTTGGAGAGTTAGGAAGGGTAATCGGTGTCAGCGCTCCTAAGGTCTCTCAATATGCCACTGCTAGACTTGGCTAGTTTTTCCAAGGCATCGCGCAAGACGCCGTCTATCGAATCGGACGGATTTTCTAGAAACGCGACATTCACTATCGCCGATGCCACAACGGTATCCTCGGCGATTTTTATCTCAAAACTTATCGAAGTGATCCCCTTCGGATCGGGCGCATTCCACATCGACGCGCTTGTGAGGGCTACGGGATTGCGGCGCGAGATCGTCATCCGCGCCGCCAAGGAACTCATGCACCGCAGGCTGATCGCGCCGGGAGGGCCGGGCCTCTTGACGCCTTACGACGAGGAAGCGGCGAGGAAGCTGCGCGAGTGGGCGGAGAAGTGGTGTGCCGGAGACGACGGATGCGGGGTCGGCAAATGAGAAAAGCCGACTTTCGCAGGGCATTAATGGAAGGTCCGGACCCACACGAAACAATGGGACTCAGCTTCCTGCAAAATCGCTCTATCCATCCAAAACCCGACGAAGCGTCGCGGCTGATCGCCAAAATGACCAATTGGCAAAACCACCAATGGATGCGCAATGGCCGCCCGCGAAGCCTGAAAGAGATCGAGAAATTCCTCGGCCTGACCAAGAGGACGGCATGACCATCCGCCTTTCAACCCTGTCCCGCTTCTATTGGGAGGCGTCGCGCGCGCTTCGCCCGACTTCCGCAACTCGGCA
>JAAXGF010000293.1 GCA_012267605.1 Alphaproteobacteria bacterium
CACGACATGGACGCCGCCCGGCCAAGACGCCGGGGAATAGGTGCGGGGCGGGCTTTGGAAACGACAATCGCTTCAATGGGTGTCTGATGGCCCGCACCTTGGTTTAAGAGGTTGAATACTAACAATTCTTACACTTCAGTAGCGCCCACCAGTTTCGCCGCCGGCTAAGCTGGCCAGAGACTTACAGAAGAATGTGTTGGTGCGGGCCTTGGTTCCATAGCACGCCGCGGTTCTCGTCATAGAAAGCAGCTCGGGTACACGGGGAGAAACAATTTCGTCTAAGGCACGAGATCTGAAACCTAACCAGCTAGTCCGGCCCATCGGCTAAACCCAACTTACCTCTGCGATGAGCTCGTAGAAATCTTCCAGCGGGAATTCTTCCCGGGCGTTAGCGACTGACGTTTCGCTCACGATGCCGGCATCGAGTTCCAAGGTATCGGGATTCTTGGTGAGAAGCTTCTTTCGTTCTTTAATAGTGATGACCTCGGGACCGCTATAAAACTTCAGAGGGTTGGTGTCGAAAAGAATTGGATCGAATTCCAAACCCGTCCAAAGGGAAATCTCCGTTGTCGTCACCTGCATATCTTTCAGCCTAATTCTCGACCGAGCCTTCGAATTTTTTATGCTCGGTAGGTCCTGAAAAAATACGTAGCCTTGCGTTTTGAGATTGTTGTCTTCGCCAACATACGAAAGAATTTTCCAGAATCCCGACGGAATTCTGACCGGGTAATCCTCAAATTCTCTCGTGTAATAGCGGTCTGATTTCGTAAATATCGGGCCAGTTATAACCGTTAGTTTTTTTTCCTTCTTAAATTTAGCAACCAGTTCCTCAACAGTTCTCCAGTCGTCTTCGTTAAAATTCTTATGCTGCATACACGCGTTTGTGTAAGCGCAACTGTCATTGCTTGCTTTCGTCGCATCATCGACGCCACTGCCCCAGGTGACGGCGGTTCGCCTAGTGAGATGTCCGCGGTCCCAAAGCGACCCTTGGTAGGGGTAGTTCGAGATTTGATTGTCCCGACCGACACGCCGGTCAATAAACCAGTTTCGCCCCCGTCTGCTTGGCACCTTTTTCGTTTTGTCGAGATCAACGTTCGCGGCGGAATACAATGCCTGCTTCGTGCTCACACTCATCAACAGCGAGTAATTGATATAGGGTACGACATTCTCGCCGTCACGCAACCCTGGCGGCTGGAGAACATCCGTTTGCAAGGCCAAGCTGGGCCGAGGAAGTTCTATTTTGTGAGCGGTCCCCGGAAAATCTTCTTTATATCCTGCACGTAAATTCGACATCATCAGACCTCCCAGTTCTGCGGTATGGAGTTTAGGAATATACAATTATTATTTGTATTTTGTTGGCGTGTGCAATCAGAATATGATTTTTAAATTGACAAAATTTGACCGCGGAGAAGTGCCGGGACTTGTAATCGCGAGTGCCAATTTCCACTAAATCCAAAGTCACCGATAGGAGTTGGCCCGACGAGTTGATTAGGCGTGTCAAACACCCGCTTCGTTAATGACACGTTTGACTATGGCGCCGCGCCATCCTCCCGGGCGATATCCTGTGGCCTTTGGCAGAGCCAGGCGAAAACGTAAGTTACGACGATTGCACCCAATATCTGAGCGACGATGAACGCCGGTGCGTGTCCTGGCTGGATCCCCGAAAATGTATCGGTAAACGACCGGGCAATGGTTACAGCGGGGTTGGCGAACGATGTCGACGACGTGAACCAGTATCCCGCCATGATAAACAGACCCACCGCATAGGGTACGGCGCTCGGGCGCCAAGACAGGCAGCCGAGAATTGTAGCGATCAACCCAAATGTGGCGACGAATTCACCGATCCACTGACCAAGGCCGAAGCGACTGGTCGTGGCGGCGGCTAGCAATGGCTCCGTGAACATGACGTGAGCCACCACCGCGCCGAAAAGTCCGCCGACGATTTGGACCGCCACATAGCTGGCCGCCTCGCCAACACCGAGTTGGCCGCGAAGCGCGAAACACAGCGTAACCGCTGGGTTGAAATGAGCCCCCGAGATAGGCCCGAAAATCAGGATAAGTACGCAAAGTCCGGCCCCAGTCGCCAAGGTATTGCCAAGCAAGGCTATTGCGTCGTTCCCTCCTGATAGGCGCTCTCCCATTATTCCCGAGCCGACGACAATCGCCAGAAGGAAGGCCGTTCCCAGCCATTCGGCGAACAGGCGTCTGGTGAGGTTAAATCCGTTCATTTCGCAGATCCGATATCTTCCAAACGCTTCTGAAGCGTGAGCTTATCGAGGGAGGCAAGCGGTAGATTGATGAATATCTCGATTCGTCGCTCGATCATTCGGAAAATTTCGGCAAAAAGCGAACCGCGCTCGGCGTCGGATCCGATCTCAGTTACCGGGTCGGGAACACCCCAGTGCGCGGTCATGGGTTGACCCGGCCAGATCGGACAAGTTTCGCCAGCGGCATTGTCGCAAACGGTAAAAACGAAATCCATGGTTTCCGACTCCGAGTCGGCGAATTCGTCCCAACTTTTGGAGCGTAGATTCTCCGTCGGATAATTAAGCTTTTTCAGAAGCTTTACGGCATCTGGATTGACTTGACCCTTCGGTTGGCTACCCGCGCTAAAACTCTGAAACCGACCGCGCCCGTGACGCTGCAGAATGCATTCGGCCATGATGCTTCGGGCCGAATTTCCCGTACATAGAAACAGAACGTTGAATTTCTTATCCGACACGACTTCCCATCCCTTTGAACTCGATCGTGGATGCCCCCTCCGGGGCCATACCTGTCATCCCGATTGGCAGCCTTCCAGCATCCCATGCAAGCCGCCACAAATTTCCGGATGCCCGTGACAACAATCCTCGGTCAGGAAGTCGAGAAGCCGGCGCGTCCCCTCGTAGTCTGCGGCGTAGAAAATTTGCCGCTGTATGCGCCAGGACCGCACCAATGATGCCCGTTCAAGAAGCGCGAGGTGATGGGACATCGTCGAAGGCACAATGCCGATTTTCTCTGCGAACACGCCAGCCGGCACTCCGCTCGCGCCCTGTTGTACGAGCAAGCGAAACACCGCGAGACGCGTCTCATGGGCCAACGCCGAAAAAGCCTTGGCCGCTTCAGATGATTTCATATTTCGGAAATAATCAAATTATCAAATCAATGCAACAACCTCGTGGTGACCAACTTCGCCTCCGAATGGCTGGCGCCTAACAACATCTAGGCCCCAAAAAACGTGCCCATAGATGACCCCAGCCCCGCACGTTCCTACCGCAGATTTTTTTTCGTTTCGGGGATAGGTACAAAACCGGATTCCCCGAAAGCCAATTTCGTTCGAAGATGTTGCCGCGAACCAATGGTAACCAGGCCAACTTGGTGCCTCCCACGTGCGCCGCTCGAACTGCCAAATTCTCTTGTTGGCTTGGTTGCCACTACTCAAATCATCAATCGTATTTTGGTTGGCAAATTTGGCCTGTATAGGTACGGATAAATAGTGCTCGAAAGGACCGTGATCTCATATCGGTGCCGGATCTGTAATCGAAAAAGGACAGAAGGCGATTGTGATCAGAGCTGGCCCAACGTGCGTATATTGGCAAGACAATTACAAGTGGAGCTTTTGCGCCGCGTGTGGCATAGAGATGGCCCGAGTAGAATCAGAGCGGCACAGATAGGCCAGCAACCTCAAAGACAGCTAGGCCGCTCATCAGCTTCAACCGCGATGGCGCACACTATGCCGAATTGCACAGCGCTCGAAGGTGTGCCCCACCCAAGAAAGCTAGCAAATACTTGAAGTTGGATTTTCTACCGTTTGTGTCCCGGAGCGGTCAATTCCGGTCACTGGAATAGTGTTACGTGGTGATTGGGGCGCTTGGATGTTTACTAGGCTACCTAGCCGCCCATGGAGCAACGGGGAGCGACGTGATGTAAGCAGCGGCGCGCTTAAAAACTTCCGTCGACCCTTCCTCAAATTGCACCCCCATTAAATCGTCTTTGCGCCAACAAAGTTTAGCGTCGAGTTCTCCAATGTTATTGATTTTCAATGTAAAGCTTATTGACTTCGGGCCGGTCCCTTCCGCAACTCGAAGTTTCGCACCGCCACGCGAAAGGTCGTTTATAATTACCTTTGTTTCGTCGCCGTTGTCGATTATTGAACCGCGTAATACGATGGACACGCGTTTGTGGGCACGTTTTTGCTCACCATCAGCGTCAGACATTGAATTTCCCCGTGCACGTTTCAATAGAGGTAAGGAATATAAATATTCTATTTACGTTAATGTTCCTAAATAAGGCTTAACTTGGGTCAGGAAAGTAAAATAATCCAAATATGCAGCTTAGTTGAACTTTGCCGCTCTGCAATTGGCCGGACAGATCTGAGATGAATGCGCCACCGTCGCGAATTGGCCTTCCAACGATCCCGCGTCGGACGTACGCGCAATGGCCTTCGTTTGTTTCGCGTTTTGGACCCGGAGAGCTGTCTCCGGCCATGGCCGCTCCACTTCCAAGAGCCGGCGATTCACCGATACGAGATTGATTCTTCAAGAATTATGGAATGGGCGATTCCGCGCGGGGCGCTGTGTTCGTTGGTCAGTGTTGGCGAGAGCTAAACCACAGCGATGGCACGCTTTGGAGGCTCTTTTCACTTTTTCGCCGCAACTAGAACATCGGCGAAGCGACGGAAGACATAAGAGCAGTATGATAGCGACCGGAAGAAACAAGCAGATCATCGCCCACAAAAAAACACGCCTCCCCTTGAGTTCCGCCAACAAAGCGCCATTGAACGACATTACGAGTAACGCGAATATAATGGGTAATTCCATTTCCGAACCCTCAGATCTTGTAATATTTAACCATAGTAGAATGCTTTTCTTGCCCGGAGGCTTTCGTGGCTATTCTAATTCGTTTTAGTTCCTCCCACACTTGATACAGATGGACACTTCTAAAAACCTC
>JAAXGF010000404.1 GCA_012267605.1 Alphaproteobacteria bacterium
GCTTTGGGAGCAGGGGGTCGCTGGTTCGAATCCAGCCGCCCCGACCAGGTGAAATCGTCTTATTTCAAGTGTTGTGTGGACCGGCCTAATTTTTTATTGCAGTGCTGACGTGACAGACCGCGTTATCGAATTTCTTGCCGCGCAGCCTCGCCCTGACCTCAACGAAGCTGGTGTCTTGGAACTGTAGATCAATAATGCTGTCCGCCGCATGAACGACTCCAAATCCATTTTTGAGCCACGTACAGTTGAACGCGATGACTCGGTAGCCCTCAGGCGCGTCGTCGTTGATAAATTTTACCGTTGCAAGCGCGAAGCCCTCGGCTTCCTCAATGCTATTGACAGAAAACTCTAGCGCATGGGCCGGTCCTGTGATCAACAGCGTGGCCACAATGCCGAGGATTCCCAATGGTGATTTCATCGTTTGATTCTCGCGTATGGCGGCTCAGTGAATGGCCAGGGCGGAAGGGGAACGTGGCGTGAGCAATTTTGCACAGGAAGCAAATCGTAAGCGGGAAAGTGGGCAAAATCCGATTTCGCTCCACTTTGAAAAATCGAATCCCAAGAATTCGACCTCAGTTTCCCGCGTGTTGTTACGGGCAATTCTTGTTCCAATTACCTTGATTTGTGGATCGGCGCTCGCTCAGCTCACAAACGATGCACGCATGTGCTTTGGCGACTCCGCTGGCGCCGATATCATCGTTAGGCACTGTACGCTGGCGATCGAATCCGGTCAACTTTCCCCCGGTAATCACGCCATTGCTCTGTTGCGCCGCGCCGGAATTCACCGGCGCAACGGGAACAGCGATCTCGCCCTGGCCGATATCGATCGGGCGCTCTTATTGACTCCCGACAATGCCGCCGCCCGTTACGATAGGGGAATCACAAACTACATTCGGGGCCGCCCCGATTTGGCGGTGGGTGATTTCAGTGCCGTTATTTCTCTTTGGCCGGAATCGCCCGAGGCGTTCGATAGCCGAGGCAAGGCCCATAGCGTTATTGGTGCGTTCGATAAGGCGCTGGCCGATTTCGATCATGCGATTGAGTTGAGCCCGGACAGCGCTGATTATTACAGCAACCGGGGCAGCATATATTTCAAGCTTGGTGACCATGATCGCGCCGTTACCGATTTCGATGAAGCGATTCGGCTGGATTCCGATCATGTCGCCGCACTCTATAATCGCGGTATGGCCCACGCCGCTCGGGAGCGTCGGCAAATGGCGATCATGGATTTTCGCCGGGCCAATGAACTGGTGCCGGGAAACGCGGCGATTCAGAGCAGATTGCGTGAGCTTGGAGCAACGGATTGATTTTCCGATACGCAACCCATGTGGCGAAAACATTTAGCATCGGTAAACATATTGCGGGCATGCTTGCTCTGATTGATTTGAGCCTTTAAACCATGGTGGGCCCGACGTAGGAAGGCGAGGACGATGGACGTACGCATTTATCGGCCGGCACGCACGGCAATGCAATCCGGCGAGGCAAACACCAAGGATTGGATCATCGAATTCGAGCCAACCGCGCCTCGGTCAATCGATCCCTTGATGGGCTGGACGAGTTCTCCTGATACCCGCGGCCAGGTGATTTTGCGCTTCAGGACTAAAGAGGAAGCCATCGCCTACGCGGAAAAACAGGGTTACGCCTTTCAAGTGTTCGAACCCAAGGAGCGCACGCTTCGTCCTAAGTCCTACGCCTCGAACTTCGATTATCGCCGCGTCACCTAGCGCGGACTTCTTTTCCGACAAGAACTTTCCGCTGCGGCTTGGAGGGCCGGGCGATGTCCTCGCTCGAGATAAAGCGCTCGATGAGAGCCCTGAGCAGAAGGTTAGGCACTCTGTTATTGGCTGGTCGCAGCGTCTATTTGAGGCGAGGGATTGACAGGCTTGGGGTATGGGGTTCAGCCAGAGATAATTATCGTTTTATTTCAGTCGCTGAGAAATACCCTCGGTTAGGCCAGCTACTTTAATACCCCGGGCGACGGACATTATCACCATGTCATAATTGTTATGGCGGATGATGCTGTTTTGACTTGGATCTCCATAACTTCTCTAGCCCGGGCTTGGGAGCACCGCATTAATCGCTCCTCCTCCTCCTCCTCCTCCTCCTCCGTGTGACCAAGATGTTTACAAACGTGTGTCGGCGACTTTGTCATCCAGTTCAACCGTCGCTGATCACGAGCAAACGCTTTCTAGTGTTTGTTCGCAGTCAACACCGACTTTCAATCTTCCGCTTGGCGTTCGCATATTTCGTCGGGCTCATTGGGATGAGCCTTTCGGATGATTTTCCGATGGCCACGTGCGAGACCAGACCGCGCTAACGCGCTACACCGCCTCACCCATGGCTGGTGGTGCTTCCAAACCGTGGAGCCGCCGGTAGTGGCCGTCGGGGCGGACTATAAGCGATGAGTGGTTACCTTGCTCGACTATGCGGCCACGCTCGAAAACCAGGATCCGGTCTGCCATGCGGACAGTGGACAAGCGGTGGGCGACGACGATAGTCGTTCGTCCGGCCATGAGGGTCGACATCGCTGCTTGGACGTGGGCCTCGGTTCGCGCGTCTAGGCTGCTCGTCGCCTCGTCAAAGACAAGGATGGGCGCGTCGGCGAGGAATGCTCGGGCGATGGCGATACGTTGGCGCTCGCCACCCGACAGCTTAACTCCACGCTCGCCCACGGGCGTGTCGTAACCCTTGGGAAGCCGGGCGATAAAGCCGTCGGCATGGGCTTGCCGGGCTGCCCATTCGATGTCCTCTCGGCTCGCCCTTGGCCTCCCATAGGCGATGTTCTCGGCCAGGGATCGATGGAATAGCGTTGTATCCTGCGGCACGACTGAGATTGCCCGGCGCAGGCTTTCCTGAGTCACGGTCCGGATGTTCTGTCCATCGATAGTGATCCGGCCGCCATCGATGTCATACAGTCGCTGCAGCAGCTTGACCAAACTGCTCTTTCCCGAACCCGAATGGCCGACCAGGGCGACCATTTCGCCGGGAAACACCTCGAAAGACAATCCGTCGTACAATGGTTCGCTCTGCCCGGAATACCGGTAATGGACATGGTCAAATTCGATGTGTCCCTGAGTCACGTTTAAGTGCCTGGCGTCGCTTCGATCCTGCACCGCCATGGGAAGCCGTGCGAAGGTCACGATGTCGTCAATCTCGTTAATCGAACGTTGCAGATCGAACAGATGGTGGCCGATGTCGCGTAAGTATCCATGAATCATGAAATAGGCTGTCATGACGAAGGCTACATCGCCGGTATCCGCCCGTCCGTTGGCCCAAAACCAGATAACCATCCCGAGCAGCCCCGCCTGCAAAAAAAGCAGCATGGCCTGCTGTACACCTTGCGCCGATACGTAGCGGTTCCAGCAGCGATTCGCTTTGGTCCGCCAATCGCCGGCGGCTTCTGCCAGGGCTGCGTCCTCTCGAGTTTCCGCCGCAAAGGCCTTGACGATTCCGTTGTTGGTGATGGCGTCCGCCACTGCGCCACCGAGCGTCGAGTCAGCTTCGTTTGAAATTCGGTTTACCGGCGCGATCCAGCGGGTTTTCATCCACACCGTGGCGGCGATATAGAAGGCCATAGACACAGACAAAAAGGTGCCCATCAAGGGCCAATGGAGGAATAGCGCCACGGCAATACCGACAAGCACCAGTGTCGTGGGCAGGATGCCAAGGTAGACCGCATCCTCTAGGGTGTCGAACGCCCACATGCCGCGTGAGAGCTTGCGTACGGTCGCGCCGGCAAAGCTCGTGGCATGCCAATCGGCACTGAACCGCTGTACACGGTGAAAGGTCTCGCTCATGATTGCCGCCATGCACTGTGCGGCCAGCCGTACGAACACGTACAGGCAAGACTGCCGGATTATCTGAAATGCGGCACCGAGTCCGAGTAGCCAAGCAAGGGCGCCTATGGCAGCCGGCAAATCGGCGCCTGACACAGGCTCCTTGTTGGTAACCACTTCGACCAATCGGCCGGCGATCAGGGGTACCAAGACTTCGCACGCGGTGACAGCGAGAAGGCCTGCAACAAGAATTGAAATTTTTCCTGGATGCCGGTGCCAGTAGCACCAGGCAAATCGAGCGATGTCGGACAGACTATTTTGAACCATGACAGTTTCACGCAGCGGTGACCACGTGCTCCTTGTACGTGCCATTCTTGGCGGGATGATTCGCCTTTCCCAGAGGCGGCCGTGGGGGCGACTGGATCAGCGAATCAGTACGATCCTCTTCGGGCTCTTTTCGAGCCGAGCACGAATTGATATGGGTTGGTCGCGCACGTTGAATACGGCGCGTCGGCCACAAGTCGACCCGGCTAAACCCGGGCCGGCCTAAATGTCAGTGGCGGACTCGGGAGATATGGCGCATTGTCGATACGATTAACATATAGACTTCGTTGGATACGCTAACATCGAATCTCCTCTAATCGCCCATCCTAAGATGGGGTCGAGGAATCTGCCACAACCACACGACGCTGAAAAGCCCAAAATCGAATTTTACAGCTGTATTTTGAATGTTACGGCTCATCTCTTTCAGCAGCCACAACGGCGCGGCCGCTGTCTGTAATTCTGCAGACCAACCAATCGGGTTTGATCGGGTTGTGCAGCCAAGGTTCTGCCCAGCCCTTGCGGATACAACTTCGTACGGTGCGTTCACGCACTCGCGACCCGTCGGTGTCGAACAACGGAAGTTTTCCGCCCGGCTGATTTAGTCCGCGCAACAACCAACGCCGCTGGACCGGCGTTGGACCCGCCCGCTCCTTGGAATTCGACGACAATTCGGCGACCGTATTTGTTCTTGCCATCCGAACCTCCCTTCTCGGATGGATTTCCCATTCCCGCCACAATTGTAGCCGATTACACACCCGGCGGCCACGGCCAACGTGCCGGGGTCGCGTCGGCGAAATACCTATGATAGGGTTTCTGGAGGCTGCCTTGGGCAGGTCACGTGGGGTATTAGGAGAAAACAAGGTAACTGCCCAGGTCTGAT
>JAAXGF010000208.1 GCA_012267605.1 Alphaproteobacteria bacterium
TCCGGCACCTGGACGGCAACGATCAAACCCTGTTGTTTGCCGCACCCAACGCACAGGCAACATTGCGTGATGGCGGCGGGAAGCAAATTTTTCTTGGGTTCTTCGGCCAGATCGACGTCAGTCCGATCGAGGAATTCGAAGTGTTGCTGAGCGGTCGCGTGGACTACTTCAAGAACTATGACGGATTCCAGGAGCTCGCACTGGGAGGTACGACCAATTTTCCCAGTGACGGCACGACCCGCTTCAACCCCAAATTGGCTGTCAGATATCAGATCGTCGATTTTTTCGCGGTGCGCGGATCAGTCTACAAGGCGTTTCGCGCTCCCCATCTTAACGAATTGTTCCGTACCTTCAGCTCCACCTCAATCGCCATCGGCGCAAACCCCAATCTGAAGCCGGAAACCCTGAAAGGCGGCGAGGTCGGTTTCGAAATTGACCACGGACTGTTTTACGGCCAAGTCAATTTCTTCCAGAACAACGTGGACGACTTCATCGGCACCGCGCCCACCGCCTTTTTCCCGGTATTTACGCTAACGCGTTTCAATGTCGGCGAATTGCGCAGCCGTGGCGTGGAAGTCGACCTAGACATCGCGGTCACGGATACGATCACTTTCGAGGGTGGTTATTCCTTTACCGACGCCGACGTTCTGGACTTCGATCAGCGCCGCGCTTTCGAAGGCAACGATAATGCCGACGTTCCCCATCACAAGGGCTTTTTCGGTCTGACCTATAGCGACTTCGGATTGCGCGCGTCGGCGCGGGGCCGGGCCGTCGGCGAGCGTTTCAGCGATTTGTCCAATGATCCCGATCGCGAGCTCGAAGCCCACTTTGTCCTCGACTTACAGGTTTCCTATGAGGTCCATCCGGGCGTTGAGATTTTTGCTATCGGCCAGAACGTGCTGGACGAGGACTACGACGTCGATATCGGCAACATAACCCGCGTTGGCGCACCCGCGCAGGGGTTCGGGGGATTTCGTGTCAAGTTTTAGCTCAAGGGCCGACGTCTCGATCAAACGTCGCATCGCTCGCCCTCGGCAGGATTTGATCACCATTCGTCACAGGCTCAAGCTGGGAGGAAACACATGCGCTCAATATTGAATGGCCTATTTTCCAGTGGTTCGGCGGAGCAATGTCCCGCCAACCGTGCGCAACTCGAACCGAGTGCAGTCATCGCTGTCCTGGGTGCGGTCCTTTCGTTTGGTGGGTGTGCCGATAAGGCTGCTAAGCCGCCGCCAAGCGCTGTCGGTGTTGCTTATCCGCGTTCTGATCTTGCGGGTGTGGACAGCCTGGACGTCTATGTCGAGAACGATATCATCCACGTTCTGCTGGCTGGGCCGGGCGACGACTCCCGAATCGGTTTGCGATATACCCGATCAGAGGACGGCGGCGCCTCCTGGTCGCCTCCCTCAACGATAGCAACTGCAGACGCGGAACCAAATCATCCTCACCGGGGTAATGACGTTCAACTTGCCGCGCGAGGAAACACGGTTGTTGCTGTCTGGCAAGTAGCGGGTAGCGGATTCAAGGGATCGGGACCGATGCGTACGGCGTATTCCGAGGACGGCGGTGTCAGCTGGCGGGCCGGTTCCGATCCGGCCGACGATGGTGGCACCGGTGGCCACGCGTTCATCGATTTGGCGGTCGACACGGGCGGCGCCTTTCATATCGTCTGGCTGGACAGTCGCGCGGGAAAAGGTCAACAAGGATTATTTCACGCGCGCTCGGCTGATGGGGGGCGGAGTTGGTCCAAGAACGTCACAATCGAGGCCAAGACCTGCCAATGTTGTTGGAATACGTTGACCACGTGCGCCAACGGCGATCTGCAGGTCGGCTATCGCCAATTTCTGCCGCGCGACATGGCGCTATCGCGTTCGTTCGATGGCGGTGAAACATGGCGGACCGTGGGCGTGATGGGTAGCTTCGACTGGCAAGTGGATTTCTGTCCCCATGTCGGCGGAGGACTCGCCAGCGGCCAAGACGAAGGCGAGTTTCATGCCACCGTGTGGACCGGGAAAGCGGAGGACGTAGGTGTCCACTACACCACTTCGGGCGATGGTGGTGCTATTTGGAGCCAGCCTCGGCGGCTCGGTGGTAAATCGGCCAAAAACAGTGATATTGCTGCGGGCGGAGAAGGGCAGGTCGCTGCTGTATGGGATGCGGTGGATTCGGATGCGAGCCTTATCTACGGTGCCATATCAGACGATGGCGGTCTCACATTTCGTACCCGTGTCTTGCGCGTGAGTGACGAATGGCTCGCAAGTCACCCCCGCGTAATTGCCACCCGCTTCGGATTCCGTGTCTTGTGGACTGAAACGCGGGATGAGGACGCCGCCGTCTGGGCGGTTGCCGTCTTATAAACACGCAAAAAGCAATGGGAGGCACAGAGTGACAACAATGACCAGAAAAGGGGCGCGGGACTGCCGCGTCGGGCGCTCGATAGTTTGTGCTGTGCTTTGTGGTTTCGCCGCTGTGGGCACTTGCGTGTCGTCGGCGGCGCGCGCGGAGACCAAATCACTTTGGAACTCAATAAACTCGAGGATCGGAATGGCGCCTGCCGCGCCTACCTGGTGTTCGGCAATGGTAGCGGCGAAAGTTTCGATGACTTTGTGCTCGATCTCATCGTTTTTGACCGCGATCAGGTGATTGCCAAGCACTTGGCCGTCGATGCCGCTCCGTTGCGTGCAGATAAGACGATTGTAAAGATGTTTGATATCGTCGGAATCGGCTGCGAGCAAATCGGTCGCGTCCTATTGAACGATATCACCAGGTGCGAAAGCGTGGGTGGTGCGCGCACCGACTGCATCGATAAGGTGGCACCGTCGTCACGCGCCGCTGCCGAGCTGGTCAAATAGCCATGGAAGACGTTGAACGGAGGGCCCAACTATGACCCATTTTGCGGACACCCCCAGCGAGCTTCTGCCCCATTCGCCCTTGGACCCGATCGCAACGATTGAACGTGCTCTGTCCATCGTTCAGCTTGGCGGACCGGTGATCATGATATTGGGTGCAATGTCTCTGGTTGGGTTCGCCGTCGTCCTGCTGAAGGTATACCAGTTTGTGGTTCTCAGAGTGGAGGCTCGGCGATTTATTGGAGACTGTCTGGCCGATTGGCGTGCCGGCCGGATTGACCAGTGCGCTGCGGCATTGGCCCAGGAGCGGAACCCAATTGCGCGGGTTCTCGAAGTGGCAATTTCGGGTCGAACGCGTGCTGGTGCCAACCTCGAATTGGTGCGCGAACGTGCCCATGCGGTCGCCAGTGGCCAGCTCGAGGAGCTGCGCTCGTATCTCCGAGTGCTGGAAGTGATCGCGAGCCTCAGCCCCTTGTTGGGCCTGTTCGGCACCGTGCTTGGCATGATCGATGCCTTCCAGAAATTGCAGGAAGCGGGGACCCAAGTGAATCCGGCCATCCTGTCGGGTGGAATCTGGGAAGCTTTGTTGACGACCGCCGCCGGGCTGGCCGTCGCTATTCCGGCAGCCATAGCGGTGACCTGGATTCAGCGCATCATCGAGCGTCTCGGGCACGATATGGAAACGTCGGTGACCGAGGTGTTCACGTCCGAACTTGACGGTGCAGTTGAGGATTCGGCGGTGGAAGGGCTGGTCCGCGATGCAACTACCTAAACCGTCCCGTGCCCGCCAACTTATCAGTCTCACGCCGTTAATCGACGTGGTCTTCATCCTGCTCGTATTCTTTATGCTGGTATCGAGTTTTCAGAGCATGCAGGCGGTCGAGATTGATACCCCTGGCGGCACCGCAACAACGACGTCTATGGAAGGTGCGGTTCTGGTACGCCTGTTGTCCGACGGTACACTCGACCTCAACGGCACCGCAATCAACCCGGCCAGCTTGACCGATCACGTGGAAACGTGTCTGACGCGTAATCCGGGCCAACGATTTTTAGTGCAAGCGGAGCCAGGAGTGCCGTTTCAACGGGTGGTTACGATATTCGACCGGTTTGGCCGAGGCGGGAACCGCGAACGTGGGCCTAACGCGCGGCCGAGGGCAAACCCAGTGAGATTGCGTCGGCCCGAGCGCCCCTTCGAGGGCGAGAACATCTTGCCGCTGATCAACGTCGTGTTTCTGTTGCTCATTTTCTTTCTTCTCGCTGGCCAAATGAGGCCAGCGGAGATCATCGCCGTCGAACCGCCGAATTCGGCCGGCGAGGCCAAACCCCGGTCGCAAGCGGGGCAGCTTTTGATCGGTGCAGACGGGCGCGTCGCCCTTGGCGAGAACGAATTGAATGACACGGAACTGTTTGAGACGGTGTCGGTGTTGGTTGAGGAAGCACCAGGGATAGTGCTGCGGCTGAAGGCTGATCGGGCAATGGACGCCGCTCGGGCAATCGACGTAATGACGATTTTGCACAATGCCGGGGTAGAGAAGGTAACCCTGATGACCGAACAGCGAACCGAGCTGGCGCCGTGAGACTCGGGTGGCGCCATTGGCTCGCCGCGCTGGCGGTCGCTGTTCTTGCCCATGGCGGGATGGTGGCCATGTTTCAGGTTGCCGATAAGCGGGATGGCACAAAAGTCGCCGGGTTCGGGGAGATCCAGGTAACGCTTTCCCTTTCAGCGCCGTCTATGAACGCAGATTCCGCGAGTGCGCTGGATGTGGAGACCGTTGCCCCCTCAGCACCGGATTTGGTTGAGACGGTGGCGATCGAGCCACAGGTGACGGAAGCGATGTCAATCGAACCGGTCGAGATGGTGGAGTACATCGTTCCCACCGAGGATCCAACAGATTACCTGGTTGTCGCCGCGTCGGAGCCGCCGGAAAGGACAGCTGTCGAAGCCTTACCCGTCGCTGTGCAGGCTGCCGAGCCAGAGGAAAACCCCACCGGTCCGGCGCTTGATTCTACCGATAGTCCTCAAAGCACGCCGGCCGCTACGCCGGTCGCCGCGAACGGTGCGCGAAACGATTACTTCTCCCACTTGCGATCGTGGTTGGAGCAGCACAAGAAATACCCGCGAAGCGCGCGTATCCGGCGTCAAGAGGGAACGGTAACCGTGCGATTTGTCGTTCAGCCAAGCGGAAATTTACTGTCGTACGCCGTCGAGCAAGGCTCCGGGTTCGCTCTGCTCGATCGAGAGGCCCTCGAGATGTTGCGGCGTGCGTCGCCGCTTCCAGCGATTCCTGAAGCGTTAGGGCGTGACAGCTTGGAACTCGTGCTGCCGGTGGCGTTCTATTTGCGTTGATTGAATCCGGCTCGGATTCCTTGGCGAAATCCGGTCAGCGACCGCAAAATCCTCATTACACAAAATATGGTGTGAATCCAGTTTAGAAATCGAATAAGTTTTCGCCACATTCATGAACGGAGGACTTCGGAATGCGTCACGGCAACAAGGACACTGGCGGGATTGGGAGGTTCGGCTGTGGTGAGGCCACCCCCATTGTCCGCGTGCCTCCGGCGGCAACACCGCTGGAGCGAACTGGCATTGTTGATCGCCGAATCAGGGCTTTCGCGGTAAGCGCCCTGTCTGTCGGATTGGTAGCCGTCGGAACGGCCACCACCAACTCGGCCCTAGCGGCGGAGGATAATTTGGTTTTGCAAGCGCGGGAGGCTTTCGAGGCGATCCCGATTGTTCCGCCAAAACTCAAGAACAATGCTGCGACGAACGCACAAATCGAGCTTGGCAATATGCTCTTCCACGATCCCCGACTGTCGTCGAGTTGGAAAGTGAGCTGTTCCTCGTGTCATAGCGTATCTACAGGCGGCGTTGACCAGGGTTCGACGTCTGTGGGGCATGGCTGGCACATTGGTCCACGCAATGCGCCGACGGTGCTCAACGCGGTATTCAATATCGATCAGTTTTGGGACGGTCGCGCGGCGGACCTGGTGGCTCAGGCCAAGGGTCCCCCTGAGAATCCGGGCGAGATGAACAGTTCACGCGCTCGCATTGAGGAGACTTTGAAGAGTATGCCCGAGTACGTGAGGCGTTTTCAGGCAGCGTTTCCCAAGCAAGCGAATGCGGTCTCCTATCACAACATGGCCAAGGCCATCGCAACGTTCGAGACCACATTGACCACTCCAAACTCCCGGTTCGACCAATTTCTACGCACGGGACGTTCGCGAACCCTCGCCCCGCAAGAACAAGAGGGACTTGAGCTGTTTATGAGAGTCGGTTGCGCTGGCTGTCATGGCGGAGTCAACGTTGGCGGCGGCGGTTATGCCAAATTCGGATTGGTCGAGGAGCCGGACGAGGATGTTCGCCCGCCCGATGATATCGGCCGAGCGGAGGTAACGGGAAATGTCGCCGACAAGTATGTCTTCAAGATTCCGACGCTGCGGAACATCGCTTTGACGGCACCGTACTTCCATACCGGCAGTGTTTGGGATTTGAAGCAGGCCATTGCGATCATGGCCGAGACTCAGCTTGGCGCTGAATTGAGCGGCGACGAAATCGACGCTATAGCCGCCTTTTTGAATGCGCTTACTGGGGATCAGCCGCAGATTCGTACGCCGACGCTTCCGCCACCGGGCCTGGAGACGCCCCACCCCGAATTCGCAGTGGATTTCAACCCAACCTCTGTGAGTTATGTCGCTGCATCTGTGGAGACACCCGGAAGCGAAAGGGTCACTTTCCCTGCCGACTATGCGAGTGATTTCGCACACTTCATGACCAGCGAGCGTTGGGACAATAACCAGGTGCGTGAGCTCTTCGCCAATGAAGTGGCCTTGGAGGCCGCGGCCGAAGGCGGCGACTTACCAGACGGCGCCGTGCTGGCAATGGAAGTGTATGGCGCCAAGGTCGATGATGAGGACGAACCGATCTTGGATGCGGATGGCAAAATGATTGCTGAAGAACTCAAACTCGTAGCCGTGATGGAAAAGGGTGACGGTTGGGGTGATGCCTATCCAGACCATTTGCGTAACGGTGACTGGGAGTACGCGTTCTTTACGCCGGAAGGTGAACTCATGGATGACGTCGATACCGACGCCTGCCGTGAATGCCATCTGCCTTACGCGGAGGACGATTTCGTCATCCACCGAGAACAATTGGACGAGGTGGCGGCGGACTAAACTAAAAACGCCCGCTATGGGAGCCCCGGTCTGCTCGCGCGGGCCGGGGTTTTTCTTGAGCGGCTCAAATCAGCTGGCGTAAGGATTCTTGCCCTTTCGGAACCTAAGACGAATCGGCACGCCGGGCAGATCGAATCGGTCGCGCAGTCGATTGACCAGATACCGCCTGTAAGATTCACAGGGTGTCTTGCTGGCGAAAAGCGCGAATGTCGGTGGCCGGGCGGAGACTTGGGTGAGATAGCGAAGCTTGGGACGCCTACCGTCGGTCAGGGGTGGTGGATGGGCGGTAACCGATTCTCCGAGCCAGCGATTTAAAGCTGAAGTAGGTAGCCTTTTGTTCCAGCGATCTGCGGCCTCGTTGATGGTCGGCAGCAGGTTTTCGACGCCGTCGCCTTTCAGGGCGGACAGGGTCACTACAGGAACGCCGCGAACCTGAGGAAGAGAGCTGGATAGACGGGTGCGCAAGCCACTGAGACCCGTGGTCTGGTCCTTAAGCAGGTCCCACTTGTTCGCGGCAATGACGAGCCCCCGCCCTTGGCGGGCGGCTAGGCGGGCGATCTGTAAATCTTGACGGTCCACCGGTGCGCTGGCGTCAATGACCAGAACGACTATCTCGGCTGTTCTTACCGCCTCCAGGGTTGCGGTAACTGCCATACGTTCAAGCGGCTCGGCGACCTTTGACCGCCGCCGCAACCCCGCCGTGTCAATCAGTCGCACGGTATCGTCGCCATATCGCCAGAGGACTGAGATCGCGTCCCGTGTAAGTCCCGGTTCGGGCCCGGCGATCATGCGCTCCTCGCCCACCAGGCGGTTAATCAGAGTCGACTTGCCGACGTTGGGCCGGCCAATGATGGCTAACCTGGTAGCCTGTGTTTCTGATTGCTCCCCCGATTGACGTTCGCCTTCCTCAGTACCTTGCGGCAGATATGTGGCCAACGCATCGTAAAAGGTACCCAATCCGATTCCGTGCTCTGCGGAAATCGCAATGGGCTCACCGAGACCCAGGTGGAAGGCCTCGAGAACGCCATGGTTGCCGGCATCGCTTTCGCATTTGTTCACGGTTAGAAGTATTGGCTGCCCTGTGCGCCGCAGCACTTTGGCGAAATGGCGATCGTCTGGTGTGATCCCGACGCGACCATCGACCATGAAAATGACGACGTCAGCCTGATTAACTGCAACGTCAGTTTGTGCCTGCATACGGTCGCCGAGATCGGAAAACCCAGCGTCTGACAGTCCGGCGGTGTCGACTAGCGTGAACCTACAGTCGCCGACTTGACCCTCTCCTTCGCGGCGGTCGCGTGTGAGGCCCGGCGTATCGGCGACCAACGCAAGTCGCCGGCCCGCCATTCGATTGAACAGTGTCGATTTTCCGACGTTCGGTCGGCCGACGATCACCACGGTCGGAGTCATTTGAGTGCGACGATTTCGCCCTCGTTGGTCAGAACGTATACCGTGCCATCAGCGACGATAGGTGCGAGCTCGACACCGTCGGGGAATTCAATGCGGCCTAAAATGTCGCCGGTGTATGGAGAAACGGATAATGCATCGCCGCGTGAGCTAACGACGATAAGTCGATCGCTGACCAAAAGTGGTCCGCTCCAGAATATCTCGCCTGTGCGATCCTCCGGGTCCTCGAAACGGGTTAGAGGTCGGACCCAGCGGATGCGCCCGTCGCGTCGCGACAGGCAAAGGATTTCGCTATTTACTGTCATAACGAATAGAAAGTCCCCGGCGACCCAAGGCATTTGTGTGCCGGCCAGCTCTTGCTCCCAAAGCCTGTTGCCACGTCGCAAATCGATAGCGACCAATCGTCCCGCGTGGCTCAAGGCCAAAACCTGTCCTTGATCGATCACTGGGCTACCGTTGATGTCGCTCAAGCTACCGAGGGTGCTAACTCGGCCGGCGAAGCTCAGGGCATCGGACCACACGGTCCTTCCGTTCTCCACCTGCAACGCAAATATTTCGCCCGAGGAATAAGCGGCGATGACGATGTCCTCTGATACCGCCGGACTGGCGGCGCCAAATAGCCGCGCTGTTTCAGAGATTCCTTGATGCGTCCACAATTCGCGCCCGTCATCGATGTCCAGCGCGTATAACTTGTTATCATTGCTCACTGTGAAAAGGCGTCCGTTGCTGACTGTGGGCGCGGCCCGCAATGGCGCGCCAACCCTCTTTCGCCAAATCTCATTACCATCGGCACCGTCAAGCGCAAGGACGTCACCGGCGCCCGTAGTAACAAAGAGTCGGCCCCGGTAATAAGCGAGACCGCCTCCCAAGGCGTCTTCCTCCTCGTCTTCGGGAACGGACTGAATTTGCCAAAGCTCTTCGCCGTCCGCGACCGCGAAACTAGAAACCAGCCCTTCCGCGTCCATAGCGTAGATTTGGCCATTCGCCACCACTGGGATCGCCGCCAATTGGAATTCGTCTGACGAACCTTCGCCGATTCCGGCCGACCATATTTCCTCCAAGGGGCCATCGGTAAGGAGATGATGCATCGCGTGGTCGGGGAAGCCACCCAACTGTGGCCAGTGGATCGTGGTTTGGGGCGGCGGCAGGCGGACGATTAGATCTTGAATGCGTGGGTCTGCCTCAGGCACGGGGTCGAGCGCAAGAACCGAAACTCGCTGTCCTTCGAACGGGTCGTCATCCTCTTCGTCAAAGAGGCTTGAGATGGTATCGCACGCCCCGAGCGCTATGGCCGTGAACACCACGCCGACGAGCCGTGGACTCATTCCCCCGAGCCGCCGATCGCGGCAAGTATTTCACCGGCGCGTGTACGAACGCCAGGAACGATTGACGGGTCACTCGCAAGATCGGCAAACAGGCGGCGCGCTTCATCCATGTCCCCACGTTGCAGAGCTACCAGTCCACGCAGTTCATACGCGGTCGATGACCAAGGAGAATCCGCGTCAGCAAGATCGGCGAGCCGATCGTCAATACCATCCAGTTTTCCACTGTTCATCATCTGAACTATAGCAGAAAGGGTTGCGATTTGACGTAGCGCCGTATCGCTACCGCCATCCGCTGCCAAGCGATCGAGAGACGAAATCCCGCCCTGAACGTCGTCGTTAATGATTCGCGTTCGTGCCTCGCGCAGTGTCGCCAGGGGAGCGTAACCGCCTCCTGCATTCTCGCTGAGTTCAAAAAACGCGTCGGCCGCCGCCGCCAACTCGCCGCGCTCCGCCCGTACCGTCGCGACATTGAACGCGGCACTGTCGTCCAGACGCGCGCTTTCCTGGTAGTTCCGCCAAAAAACTACGGATGAGGCCACGACGATGATGACAACGCCCACGCCGACTACGTAAACTCCGTACTTGCGCCAAAGTTTCAGCTGCTGTTCGCGGCGGACTTCCTCGTCGACTTCGCGGATGAATTCGGACACGCCTTACTCCACCTGTGGGGTAAACCTCTGGACCAGTTCTAGTCCTAGATTATCGACAACGCACCGCACGGGCAACTTGGCCCCCTTCGCATCGCGGTTTGAATGCGCTTAACGCCATTTAATGGAACAGCCAATGCTCGGAACCTGCTCTTGAGGGCCTTTGCCAGTACGAGCGATCTGCACCATGGCCTCAAAGAGCTCCCTGCGTGCGCCCGGCACCGCATTCCGCCCCGATTCGTCCAGGCGGCCCCGGTACTGCAATTCGAGATCGCGATTAAACCCGAGGAATTCAGGGGTGCAAACGGCACCGTAGGCACGAGCTGTTTCCTGGGACTCGTCATAGAGGTAGGGAAACGAAAAATTGTTTTCTCGCGCCACGCGCCCCATGTTCTCGAACGAATCTTCAGGGTACGTGTCCGTATCGTTGGACGAAATGGCCACGCTTGCGACGCCGTATTCGGCAAGCTCGGCCGCGTCGCGGACGATACGGTCCAGTACCGCCTGTACGTACGGGCAGTGATTGCAAATGAACATCACTAAGGTGCCGTTCTTACCGCGCGTTTCGGCGAGCGAATGTGGCGCGCCGTCGACGCCAGGGAGTTCGAAAGCGGGAGCTTTCCAACCAAAATCACAAACTGCTGTTTTCAAGGCCACCATAACGACTTTCCTCCCTAGAGATGATGGCGATGAGGTGCCTGTGCGGCCAGCCTACAATCATCGAACCATTGGGATACGGCTTTAGCATAGGCCTGGGCGATCGCCAAGAGGGCAGCACACCGGCTACTACTGCTCGCACTGAGTTCCTGGCCTTGTTAAAATGTGATCACGCGTCCCCCGGTTTCAACCTTCGTACAGCCGCGGAAGCTTCCGCAACTGGGATTTTGCACGGCGTTGCGGGTGTTTCGTCAGTGCCGACGTAACTGCCCAGGTCTGAT
>JAAXGF010000228.1 GCA_012267605.1 Alphaproteobacteria bacterium
GGATCAGACCTGGGCAGTTACTCTGCGGGAAGAAAGATAGCCTTTAACTTAATTGGTTTGGGCGCAAGCGCTGCAGCGTTTCTCGTTGCTGCCGAACTCGTTCTCCGATTCTTACCTTACAACGAGGGGCTCCGCACTCAGCCGGTCAACGAATTGGATCCGGTTTATCACTTCCAGCCCGACCGTATCGCCACCTGGTCGCTGGACTGGGACTTTAAGGTCGTCAACAAAATCCGGATCAACAACGAAGGTTTTGTCAACAATAACGACTATTTTGTTAACGCGCCGGGGCCGTTGTTGGCCGTCATCGGCGACAGCTATATAGAAGCGAGCATCGTCCCATTCGACCAAACAATGCACGCCGGGCTGGCCAAAATGGTCGTACCGCAAGAAGGACGAGTATACTCGTTCGCAGCGTCGGGCGCCAGTTTGTCTCAGTACTTGATTTGGGCCCAATACGCACAAATCAAATTTCGACCCAACGCATTCGTTTTCTCCATCGTATCAAACGATTTTTCGGATTCTCTGTACCATCTCCAACGCTACCCCGGATTTCATCATTTTGAACGTCTGCCAAACGATGAAATGGCGTTGCGGCGCGTTGACTACGAACCAAGCCCGATCCGACGTATCTTGCGTAGGTCGGCACTCGCCATGTACTTAGCAACAAACGTGAAGATCGCACGCGCGTTTCAAATCGAGGCATGGCAGTTTGGTAAGAACGATCAGGAATGGGTAGCAAACATCCCGCGTGCGCTGCCAGAGAAAAATTTGGCCGATTTTCGTTGGGCCGTAGATCAATTTATCGAAGCCATTCCAGACTACACCGGACTTCCTTACTCGAAGATCGTCTTCACAATCGATGCCATACGGCGCGCGATGTACGATGCGGAGGATCTGGAAAGCGCGAAGACAAGCGTGTGGGCGAAAATGCGACGCTACGTCGCCGAACAAGCTCGGGCGAAGGGTATCACCGTAGTCGACCTGCAACCGGTGTATTCAGAGAGCTACCGGAACAATGGGAAGCGTTTCGAATTCCTGACCGACTCCCATTGGAATAGCTTGGGACACGAACTGGTTGCTCGAGCGGTATCTTGCACCGAAGTATTCCGCGAAACATCTCGCGAATTCGAGGAGAACCACTGCTGATAGCATGCACTTACGGGAGAGTTGGGTGCACGAAAATCAAAATGTTCCCCTTACGGGAACACAAAATCGAACAGTATATAATCCATGAATACGATGATGCTGACCACATCTAAAACTACAGAATAGTTAATCGATTTAAAGTAAAAATTCATGTATTCTTTGTTTGACTCGTTCTTGTTCATGTATCTCATAAAAATTCTTAAAAACCCAACGAAAACCATGACGGCGTACAAGACCGACAGGGCCTCGGCTTTGTCGCCCCCGCGGTCACCATCTGCTACCGCCAATTCGTGAGCAAAAAAAAGATGATTGTAGCCTAATCCAGCCGTCCCAACGAGCTGGACCAAACTGAGGATACGGTACGCGAGTTTCATTGTCCGCGTTTACCTTTCACCGCCGGACCTTCGCGGATGATTCCGGCTGCGAGACACAGGTGCGGAGACCCCTGTGACAACCCCGTCCCGCCGGAGAATGCTAAATTTTTCCACCCAAAACGATAATAATGATGGCGACAACGACGACGCCCAGTGCGTGGACAAGCAGGCTGAAAAGTGTCGAATCCTGTTCTCCGTCGCCCTTTCCCCAAAATTCTTTCATCGCATATCCTTCATTGGTCCGCCGATCCATCGACCGGCCAACGACGCCCAATCGTTCGGGACAACAAACGGCGCGCCGCCCCTAACTATCCGAGTTCCGTCAAAAGCGAAAGCCCATTCCAACTGTTAGGCCAACCATATGGTTACGTCCCCATCGCGACAGTTGTGGTCAAGGCAGCACATCTGCGGCGTACAGGGCCCGCACTGAAGTTCTTGCCAATCACGGTCGAGTATCGCCATCCCAAGGCACTTCGACCTAGGGATGGCTTGGCGGTGACTGCGATTTCTGGCACAACGTTACGTATTTAGCTGGGTATTCTCCATCGAGACGGTTACCAGTACGCCCGTACGAGGAGCCCGAGGACATGCGGGACGACAATACAACGCAAGCGGCGCGGGATTTCATTCGCGAAGTGGTTCACGGTGATCTGAGCCGAGGTCACCATGATGCCATTGTCACCCGCTTTCCTCCGGAACCAAATGGTTACCTACACATCGGGCATGCCAAATCCATATGTCTGAATTTCGGGATCGCAGGGGAATTCGCCGGCAAATGCCACCTGCGCTTTGACGATACCAACCCGGTCAAGGAAGAGCACGAATTCATCGACGCAATCAAGGAGGACGTGCGTTGGCTAGGATTCGATTGGGGCCTGAACGCCCACTACGCCTCGGACTACTTCGAACGCCTTTACGAATGGGCGGAACACCTCATCCGTGCAGGTCTGGCGTATGTCGACGACCTCTCGGCCGATGAGATTCGCATTTTCCGAGGGACTTTGACCGAGCCCGGCCGCAACAGCCCTTATCGCACCCGCCCGGTCGAGGAAAACCTCGACCTATTCCGGCGTATGCGTAAGGGTGAATTCGCCGACGGTACGCGGGTTCTTCGGGCCAAGATCGACATGGAATCGGGCAATATCAACCTCCGGGATCCCGTTCTGTATCGCATCCTTCACGAACCGCACCCTCGATCGGGGGACTCCTGGTGCGTCTACCCGACATACGATTTTGCCCACGGCCAGTCAGATGCTATCGAAGGAATAACCCACTCTTTGTGCACGCTTGAATTCGAGGACCACCGGCCGCTTTACGATTGGCTGATCAAGCACCTGCCGGTTCCCTCGCAGCCACAGCAGTACGAGTTCTCGCGGCTGAACCTTTCGCACACCGTATTGTCCAAACGCGTGCTTGTACAACTTGTGCGGGATGGCCGAGTCAACGGGTGGGATGATCCGCGCATGCCAACCCTACGCGGCTTGCGCCGACGCGGTGTCCCGGCCGCCGCCATTCGCGACTTCGTCGGCCGGTTGGCAATCACCAAGACCGACGGCACGGTTGAGATGGCCTTGTTGGAACACTGTGTCCGCGAATTACTGAACAAGACCGCCGAACGCCGCATGGCCATCCTGCGTCCGTTGAAAGTGATCATCGACAACTATCCCGAAGGATCGGGGGAACTATTGGAAGCGATCAACAATCCAGAGGACGAAAACGCGGGCTCGCGTCCGATCACCTTCTCGCGAGAGATTTTTATCGAGCGCGAAGATTTCATGGAATCGCCACCCAAAAAATTTTTCCGCCTAGCGCCCGGACGCGAGGTGCGCTTGCGGTATGCTTATTTCATCCGCTGCGTGGGTACAGTTAAGGATGCCACGGGACAAGTGGTCGCGTTGCAGTGCACTTACGACCCCGAAACCCGCGGCGGTATTTCTCCTCCCGATGGCCGCAAAGTGAAAGCCACGCTACACTGGGTTTCCAGCCAGGATGCGGTATCGGGGGAGGTGCGCTGTTACGATCACCTGTTTAGCCGACCCGATCCAGGCGCCGATGGTGACATCATGGAAGACCTCAACCCGCACTCGCTTGAGTCCTTGCGGAACTGCCTCTTGGAGCCCGTGCTAGCGGAATCCCCAGTGGGCCAGCCCGTGCAATTTGAACGCCAAGGCTATTTTTGCCTCGATAGAGATTCGCTGCCGGGTCGGCCAGTATTTAATAGGACCGTTGGGCTGCGCGATACTTGGGCGCGACTTCAAGCCAAACAACAAGCTTGACCACGATGATCGCGCTCAACCTGTTTCCTCATTTTGGTATTGGATCGTTTTCATGGACATAAACGTGTTCACTGGCTCATTACGGGAGCGCACGCCGCCAGCTGGTTTGGCGCCGGCCCTACAAGCACTCTGGTACCATGCAAACGGCGATTGGCCTAAGGCGCACGCCCTCGCCCAATCCCAACACGACGATGCCGGCTCATGGGTACATGCCTTCTTGCACCGAGCCGAAGGCGACGATGGAAACGCTGATTACTGGTATCGTCGTTGTGGCAAATCGCGGCCAAACGCACCAATCAGACAAGAATGGCGGGAAATCGTTGCCGCCCTGCTATAGACGTCCGTTCGCAAAATCACGAAATTGGGCTAAACCGAACTTCGTCGGGGTGATGAAACGGAGCGCAGTTGACGTACCTCATTCCTTCATTTCCGGCGGACGAAATGGTATCGTGCCGCTTGGCTTTTGCGTCCTCCAGGGAGACTAGGGCCCCCTTTCACTCATTCATCGCACTCTTCTCGCCCAAGCTTTGCCCCTTTCTCGTCCCTGCCACGAATCATCTCCCTCATGTCCGATGCTCTTTCCTCTACATCGCAACTCAACGTCGTCGTGATCGTCGGCTCCGGCCGATCGGGAACAAGTTTTCTAGCAAAATTGCTCGATTCCTCACCACGGGTTCTTTATCGGCATGAACCCGATGCAACGGTATTCAGTGAAAAGGTTCCACATCTGCCGATTCCCCCCGAAGAATATGAAAACTATTTTGACGATGCCCGCCAGTACATGCAGCGCCTGATTCGCCAACGTGATCCGAAAACCTCTGGAAGCCGACCGATTTTCCCGAAAACCTATCGGTCATCGACGGGGAATTATACTTTTCCACTATTTTTATACTTAGCGAAAATCGCGTCAAAGCTTAGAATAAAAATAAATATACCTGATTTATTGATAAAAGGTAGCAACCCAATATATCTTATAAAATCAGTAAATTCTATTGGAAGGCCCCCTATTTCTGTC
>JAAXGF010000379.1 GCA_012267605.1 Alphaproteobacteria bacterium
GGGATCAGACCTGGGCAGTTACTTCGGATGCCAAACCCTTAGATGTTGTTGTACCGTCAGGATCATCTTCTGAGGCCTATGTCTTCGAAAAATCTGGGGCGGTGTCGCTCGGGTGTAATATCCACGATCACATGGCGGCGTTCCTGTACGTTGCACCTTCACCGTACATTGGCATCACCAACGAGAATGGCTTGGTTGAGCTAAATGATGTCCCACCAGGTACCTACCTGTTGTGGACGTGGCATCCGCGATTGCCTCGTTCAGCTGCTAAGGACACAGCGATTGTCGTAGGTGACACCGACGCAAGTTTTGATGTGGAATTGAAGGTGAGGCAAAAACGAAGGTCGGGTGGTGCGCCATCCCGAGAAGAACAAGGTTACCGGTAATGCGAATACCTTTTCGCTTCCGGTTGCTCATTTTTTCAGTGGTCTTATTGCTTCTGGTTCAGGGCGTCAATTACATCACCGTTGCGAGCTCCACCAAGAAACGGGTATTGGAAACGGCCACCAATGAGCTCGTTGTCGCGGAATCCGTATTCGACCGATTTATCCAGTACCGAGCCAATCTCGCGGCCACGACCGCCAGTGTCTCACTCGAAGACTTCAGCTTGAAAAAGGTGCTTGCCAGCAGTCACTCTGAGACAAAGGCGTCTGTCGTCGATAATTTGCACTATCGCATCGGTACAGATTGGGCGATGTTCATGGACATTGGTGGCGTGGTAGAGGTGGTTTCCAGCGATCCGCCCTTGACGGTCGGTGACGAATTTCCGTTCCCAGATATGATTGAAAACGCCGAGATCGCTGATGAGGGATCCACATCCGGCGTCGGTGCTATCAATGGTTCACTGCACTTCATGGTCTTGATCGCGATCGACTCGCCGGGAACTCTTGGATATTTCGTTGCCGGTTACGAACTGGGCCAAGCGTTCCTATCGGATACAGTTAGTCAGTTGACGATTGGCGTACAGGCATCGCTATTACAGTTCCCGAGAAAAGGTATCGCGGATGCCGAAAACTTACCCGAATCCGAGAATTTGGGCGTAACAGTCAGTCAGCTCGACGACACGGCGGTCGTGGACTTGTGGCGCCAGTTGGACGGGATTGCCGCATCGCCCGACGCCGTCATGGCGCTTAACCTGGCGAATGAACCGATGGCGTTGGCAGTGTTACCCTTGGTTCCCGCAGATACCAAGCAGCCGGTTAACATCATCTTCAACTATTCACTCGAAAAAGCTTTGGAAAAATCCCGGCCGCTTTTTTTGTCGTTGATTCAGTGTGGTTTACGACGTTGGCGATCCGTCGTAAGGCGGTTTCCGCAGGCTCGCGCGGCGTATCGGGCATAACTACCACGAATTCTTCGCCACTATATCTCACAGATAAGTCTTCGCCTCGTATTAGACGAGAAATAAGTGCGCCAATTTGCCTGAGAAGACGGTCTCCACCCGCGTAACTGTGTTGCTGGTTAATACTTAGCATTCCCTTTACATCGAAAAACCCAACCGTAACGGAGCGATTCCACTCCGCTGCCTCAGTCACTAGACTTGCCAAATAATCGTGTAGGTAACCGAAACTGAATAGCCCAGTTAGCGAATCGCTTGTTTCCGAAATCCGGGCCTTGCGGTAGGCTTCGTGCACGCTGCGGCGGTATCGATCAAGCCGCACCAGCATATCCAGTCGGTGGCGAAGCTCTCCGTGATTGATTGGGCGCAGCAAAATGTCGTTCACACCAGTTTCATATGGCACGATAGGATCGCCAAGTACGTCCTGATCCGCCACCATGACGACGGGAAGATTGAACAATCTTGGATTGTGTCGAATGTCTGCGCACAAGGTAAGCCACGGCGACGTCGCACCGTTGACACCCATGACGAGGGCGTCGAATTTGCCGCGGGTGAGTAGAGTAGAAGCGTCTTGCGGGTCGGTAACCTTTTTGAACCTTTGTCCGTCGGCTCCCAAAATCGCGGCGAGATCCGATTCGGACTCGTTGAAATGACCCGCAGCAAGAACCCTTGGAAGACTTGCGTCAACCTGATCAAAATTCGCACTATTCTTGGTGGATATTCCGTATCGGCATCGCATTTCGGCCCGCCGCTCGAGTTCGATTTGCATCGTTCGGAATCGCATGAGTGTGCGAACCCGGGCCGCAAGTTCGATATCGTGAAACGGACAGGAAAGAAATAGATCGATTCCTGGATGTGAACCGTTCCATGGGTTGTCCTTGTACGGAGCCTTGGTGATTAATACCGTTGGTGGGCGGGTGAGGGAATCGCTGGCTGCGCGGGCGCGTGCCATTTTGGTAGCTTCTTCGGCAGATTGCAGTGCCCGCAAGAAGATCATGTCCGACCGCCAGTCATCGATCTGGTCGGATTCGCTCGGTAGGATTGTTCGCACGCAACATCCGAGCGCCTGCAATCGATTGGCGAGCATCACGGTGTCGCGGCCATCGTGGTCAACAACTAATACACGCGCGTGTTGGGTCATTGGTACTAGGCCTCCAATTAGCCGCGGGCCCCAGGGTCGTTTCTTCACCGGAAGCGTATGAGGCAATGGCTAATAATGCCTTAAGCTATTGGATTGCTCGCCCATGAGAATCAGAGTCCTAAACGGCAAACGATAGGCACATTGATCTTGATTCCCTGGTCAAGTGCCTTGAATTGACCCACATTGCAGCAGAGCGGTACTGCGGACGTCGTGGAAATCGTACAAGCGCGAGTTCTGAAAAGAATTTTCCGAAATTTTGGGGGTTTGCCGCCAATTCCTTTGTCGGAAGAGAACTACCCCGACGGGCACGAATCATGGAGTTTTCACAGTTTGGCTGAGGCTGTTGAAAAACTATTTTGCGGTGTCCAGATCGCTAAATTCCATGAAATCGCGAAACATGGAATCTAATAAAATCAAATAGATAAAGATTTCGAGATTTGGTGAAAATCAGGAAGTTGCGTGATTTCAGGCAAATTTGGGAGTTCTTCAACAGTCTCGGCTAAGTCAAGCGCAGATACTGAGAAAAGAAACTTTGGCATCTCAACCTCTGCTGATGAAATGCGACATGCACGGTTTGCATTTCGTGTCCAGACTGTCGGACACTCCGAATGAATTCGTTGGAGAGGTCTCTTTAAACAACGCGCCATGTTGCCTAGAATGCGCCGCCGGAGTCTCCGCGAATTGCGGCGGCCACGGGATTGCTCACGGCAGTTATACGTAAATGTTTCAGGAGGGGGAATTCGCTATGCCTTTGACTGGCCAGGACTCGTTTCGCACTCGCCGCCGACTGCAAGTCGGTGAACAAAAATACGATTATTTTAGCATACGTGCCGCAGCCGAGGCTGGGGCAGGTGACTTCGAAAGATTACCTTTCTCGCTGAAAGTGTTAGTAGAAAACCTATTGCGTTTCGAGGACGGACGTAGCGTCAGCACCGATGATATCGAGGCGATCGGTTCCTGGGTGGATCACGGTACTATTGATCGAGAAATCGCATATCGCCCCGCCAGAGTGTTGATGCAGGATTTTACCGGTGTTCCGGCAGTTGTCGATCTTGCGGCGATGCGGGATGCCATGACCGCTCTTGGTGGAGATCCGGCGCAAATCAACCCACTTTCAAGCGCGGATTTGGTCATTGATCATTCGGTTCAGATTGATCATTTCGGGTCGTCAGATGCCTATAAGTTGAACGTTGCCAAGGAAATGAAGCGAAATGGTGAGCGCTATGCATTTTTGCGCTGGGGCCAAACAGCTTTCGATAATTTTCGTGTTGTTCCCCCCGGCACCGGAATTTGTCACCAGGTAAACCTCGAATATCTTGGGCAAGTCGTTTGGACTGCGGAGAATGGCGAGGCAACCCTTGCGTTTCCGGATACGTTGGTGGGCACCGACAGTCATACCACGATGATAAACGGCTTGGCTGTTCTCGGTTGGGGCGTAGGTGGAATCGAGGCTGAAGCGGCCATGTTGGGTCAGCCGATTTCGATGCTTGTTCCCGATGTCATTGGCTTCCGCTTACAAGGCACGATGAAGGAAGGTGCCACCGCTACGGACCTGGTCCTGACCATCGTGCAAATGCTACGCAAAAAGGGTGTGGTCGGAAAGTTTGTCGAATTCTTCGGACCCGGCCTCGACTCACTCAGTCTCGCTGACCGTGCCACCATCGCCAACATGGCACCAGAATATGGCGCGACATGCGGATTCTTTCCTATCGACCGCGAAGCAGTGAATTATCTTGCGTTTAGTGCGCGTGCACCCGAACGCGTCGCATTGGTTGAGGCCTACGCGCGAGCCCAAGGTATGTGGCGCGACGAAAATACGCCTGACCCGATATTTAGCGACACTCTTGATTTGGACCTATCTACGGTGGGGCCCAGCGTCGCGGGGCCCAGGCACCCCCAAGACAAGGTTGCTTTGTCGAAGGCGGCTGA
>JAAXGF010000200.1 GCA_012267605.1 Alphaproteobacteria bacterium
CAGGCAGCGCGCTGGCTGTCGTTGATCTCGCCGAGATAGAGAATGTGGCGCTGAACGACCCGGCGGCCGCGGACCCGGACGTTCTCCACCACGCTCCAGTAGCGGTGCTCCTTGCCGTCTTTGAAGCGTCTCTTGCAGCGCACGAACATGGGCAAAGCGTCCGGTGCTTTGCCAGCCAGATCAAGGGGGTAGGTCGGCACTACACGCCGTTCTGGAGAAGCAAAGCCCGGAAATCCGCCACTTTCCGGGCCGGAAAATCGTCACATTAGCCGAAACGCGTGCCGAGTTGCGGAAGTCGGGCTACCGTCGTGCATTCGATCGGCGCGTGGCTGGCGCTCGCCGGTGTCATTGTACTTGGTCCCCGGATTGGCAAGTTCTGTGAACAAGGGAATCCACAACCGATTACCGGTCACAGTGCAATGCTGGCCACCCTCGGGGCGATCATATTGTGGGTCGGATGGATCGGATTCAACGGCGGATCGACCACCGCCGGCACTCCGGATTTCGCACACGTTGTGTCCAATACAATGGTGGCGGGTGCGTTCGGTGGAATCGGGTCGATGTTCCTCGGCCGCTTCATGGATGGCATCTATCGGCCGGAGCGCTGCATTAACGGTGTGCTCGCCGGACTGGTCGCGATCACCGCAGGCTGTGATGCCGTCACCACCTGGGGAGCGATTACGATCGGTTTCTCCGGTGGCATCGTAGGTTATGTCGGCTACCTAATACTCGAACACTGGTTCAAGCTCGATGATGCCGTCGGCGTTATTCCCGTCCACGGCTTCGCCGGCGCTTGGGGAACCATTTTGTTGGCCGTCCTCGCAACCGAAGACAAACTTGTCGTCGCCAGTCGCTGGGAGCAATTCTTCGTCCAATGCGAAGGCGTTGCGTTGGGCTTCATGTGGGCGTTTGGCACCGGTTACGTCTTCTTCAAACTGATGGACGCCTTTGTTGGTATCAGGGTTTCGGAAGAGCATGAGCTGGAAGGCCTCAATTCCGCCGAACATGGAACGACGCTGGGTACCGGGCACCTGCAAAAAGCCTTGCATGAGCTTGCCACAGGCCAAGGCAACTTGACGAAACGACTGGATACGACGACCGGCGACGAAGCGGCCGATCTCGGCTACTCGTTCAACATGTTCATGGTTAAGCTTCATGACCTGGTAACCGGAATCGCGGGGCATTCGGAACAGCTCGCGGAGTTCTCAAAAAGCCTTGGGTCGATCTCGGGCGAATTGGGTGAGAACGCTTTCGAGGTGGGGCGCCGGTCCCAAAACACAAACAACACGACGGATAAAGTTGGCGGCAACGTTAAGACAATGGCCGAAACAGCGTCCTCGGTTGCCGAGACCATCGGCCACGTCTCCGTCAACGCAGAAAAAGTTTCTGGCGAAGTTAGTGTGGTTTTCGAGAACATTCAGGCCATGACAGCGGCGGTACAGGAAATCGCGCAAAACGCTCACAAGGCCTCCCAGGTTGCTGGTGAAGCAAAGCAAAAAACATCTGAAGCGTCAGTAACGGTGACAACCCTCAGTGAGGCCGTGGATCGGGTTGGTGAAGTCATTAGCACGATCAGCGAAATCGCGGAGCAAACCAACCTTCTTGCACTCAACGCAACGATAGAAGCACAACACGCTGGCGCGGCCGGGAAGGGCTTTGCCGTCGTCGCGGCGGAAGTCAAGAATCTGGCCAAGGCCACGTCAGAAGCCACAAAGGACATCTCCGATCGTATTGTTGACATTCAAAGTGGCGCGAAAGACGCCGTCTCCGTGATCGGTGGTTTCACCGATGTGATCCAGTCCATCGACGAGGGCGTCATGGTGATTTCAAGTGCGGTCGAGGAGCAAACTGCCGTGGCGAACACAATTGAGGCAAGTGCCGGCGAGGCCACCGGGCACGTTGGTGAAATTTCATCGGCGATTGCATCGGTCGCCGAGCAAATCCAAGGGACATCGGGTGAAGCAACCCGCGCCGCGGAGGGCACTGATCTGATCCTAGATGACATCCAAGCAGTTCGTCGTGCGGCAGAGAGAACCACCGCCAACTCTCAGCAAATCCAGACGGCCTCGAAAGACGCGTCAAAGGTCGCGAAGGAGTTCGACAGGGTGATCGACACGCTAGGTGTTGGCAAGGTTTCGAACGCATAGGCTCACACGGCGAATGACAAACGATTGATGGGGACGCGACGGCAAAAGCATGCCGCTTCGGTGTGTAACGCGGCTGACCGGTCCCTATCAATCTCTACTGACATGCCACCTCAGCCTGCGGACGAAATTAAGGCCCGTTCCACATTTGAGATATTTTCACGTTGACCCAACACCTCTGGACGAATTCCGTCGTCCAAAACTTTCCGTATCGTATTCGCGAGGTTTTCCAACCTTACCGGTTTGGAGATCGTAACCACATCTCCCAGCGTAGAATGTTCGCGGAGAATTAGGTCGGTGTAACCGGTCATAAATATGACTTTAAGATTAGCGCGCATTCGAAGCGCGTGGCTAACGACTTCCGGCCCGTTCATCTCTCCGCGTAGCATGACATCCGATAGCATCAAGTCGATGTCTTGATCGGTTTCCAGTTTCGCCAGTGCCGAATCGCCGTTCCCTGCTTGATGAACGAAATATCCGAGTTGGGAAAGTAGTTTCGAGATGCCATTCCGAACAAAGGAATCATCCTCGAGGACGAGGATCGTTTCGCCGCGCACCTTGGGAATGCTCCTCTCCCTCTCCTCCCGGATCGGTACGACCGCTTGCCCCGAGCGAGGGAGATAGAGCCGTACTTTCGTGCCATGACCAGTGGCACTCGATATCTTGACGTCACCGCCGCTCTGTCGAACGAAACCGTATACCATGCTAAGCCCAAGTCCGCTGCCCACGCCAACTCCCTTGGTCGTGTAAAACGGATCAAATGCCCGATTCAGGACCTCCGGAGGCATTCCGTCTCCATTATCAGATACCTCGATCATCGTGAATTCGCCCGGGTTGAGCTCGACCCCATCTTCTCGATCTTTGTCGTCCAGACGAACATTTTCCAGGCTAAACGAAATCCGCCCACCACTCGGCATGGCGTCACGCGCGTTAATCGCCAGGTTAAGAATTGCGTTCTCTAATTGTCCGGGATCAGCGAATACTGGCCAATAAGTACGGGGCGGTGGGAACTCGATTTCTGCGTTCTCGCCCAGGGTGCGAGCCAACATATCCGACATCCCGATGATGAGCGAGTAAACATCTGTCGCCTGCGGCCGCAACGCTTGTTTTCGGGAGAACGCGAGCAATTTCTTAGTCAATTCGGAACCCCGACTGGCGGCCTCGATTAACGAATTTACAGAATGTTCGTCGTCGCCAAATTGCACTTTCAGAATTTCGGCGTGGCTCATGATAACTGCGAGCAGGTTATTGAAGTCGTGGGCCACGCCGGCTGTTAACTGTCCGACGGCCTCCATTTTGTACGACTGGCGAAGCTGGTCTTCCGCCTTCTTTCGCGATGTGATATCCACGACAGTGGATTGGAAAGCCAGCGCGCCGTCCCAGGTAATGATGTTTATGATGTTTTCCGGTAACTGCCCAGGTCTGATCCC
>JAAXGF010000084.1 GCA_012267605.1 Alphaproteobacteria bacterium
CGGTCAAGTATATAATTCCCAATAAATTAGCTCCGCTCGATATTGATGGTCAGTGTCTTGCGAATCACCGAACGGTCCTTGCCGGTCATTGGCCAGACGGCATGCCAAGAGCTATCCGTTTTGATAAAGACAAGGCACTGGTTGGACAAAAAGGGAAATGTTTTGATCTCCTCCACCTCATCGAAACCGAGGTAGTTATTGATTCGGTTGAAAAGATGCCTGACATCTTTCGGCTTAACGACCGACGTGCCTCCGCCCCAATTCGGGTTCCACTCATCCTCATTAAGGATGGGTACGACCATGGTGACGACTTTTCTAATGTTGTCCGTGTGCGGAGCAATGCTTCCGCCGGTTATCGGCATCGCAGAGAACTCAAACCTCGCTTTCAGTCGCGGAAAGTGAGGAATGGGATTACCCCGCTTCCAGGCCCTGAACTTTTGAGACATGCGAGTCGTAAATCCCGGTGACGGCAGGTCCAGATCAAGATTGTGGGCGCGCAGCATGTCAAACGTCCGCGTGATGTAATCGCTAGAATGAATAAACGCGTGAAGTCGCCGCCACGGCGGAGACGATTTGACGAATTGCCGATACTGATCGCCGTTGTTGTGCTGGGAAAGGGAATACTTTTCGCCCTTGCTCTCCATGAATTTGAAGAGTTCGAGCGGTGGAAAACTGCCGACCAGCTGGCCATAAAATTCAGCCTCGAATGCCGGTCGTGTGAAACCGATGGGGTACGGCTCGTAGTCGAATGAAAAATTGTCGAAATTCAGCACAGCAGCGACCTTAGGCCGCTTGGGTCAACAAACCAATCCCCTCAAAGGTGCGTCGTTTCTTGCCAAACTGGGTCTTCTCCTTACACACCAATACCCATCGAATACCGGGATGGCGCCGCGCTGCCAATTCAACTTCTCCATGCCACCAATCCGGCGGTGCCAATGTGCAATGAGCGTTCTCGCCGTTTGGCAAAATCTTACGCGCCGGGTAACAGGCGGCGACCAAATAAATGAACTGCCTGGCGGCACCAAAAATCTCGTCCAGAACCCAAGCTATGTCTTCTTCCGGAATATGCTCAAGCACGTCAGTGCATATGACGCCATCGCAGGATTCCTCGAAGGGCTCCGCAAACGGTTTGTAACCAGGATCGTAGCACACCACCTTTACGCCTGGCCAAGCGGCATGGGATCTGAATCGACTACCCTGGGATTCGCCTGGATAGGCATCATAAAACTTCGCCTTTCCGGCACCGTAATCAAGGATGGTCTTGGCCTTCGTATGGCGGACCAGCTGAGCAATCTTGGTGATATTTTGCCGTAGGCTCTTGCCGGTGAATGCTTCCCGGGACGGCCCTTCCTCGGAAGTTTCGCCGTCTCGATGCATAATGCGGTACTGGGACAGCAACTCACCGAATCGCCGGCTCGGCCTTTCCTTTGTAAATGGCGTGAAGCCAGCCGCGTCGGCGTCGCGCTCAAGCGCCAGCCATACGTCGCCATCGGGGTGAGGCCGGTAACGAAGCTGATCAGGAAATGGTCTCCAGGGTTGCGTCTGCAATATTGTAAAGTGGAAACACTTCGATTGCGCCGCTGAAAATTCGTCGTCTCGCGCATTCCATTCGCGCGGCAAGGGAGCCCACAGCCCATTACCGTGAGTAATTGCGCGAAAATGCTTATGCCGCTTGTCGGAGCGCGCCTCATCGATGTTCCAAAAACGAATCATCTTCTCGCAATCAATCAACATGACCGAGGTCTCGCGCTCAGTGATACCGAGGATGCCCGCGCCGCCCATGTTAGTATCAAAAAGTTCCGCCGGATCAGACAGGTAAATTTGGTCGACATCGTTGTAAATCGCGCGACCAACGCCGTTCACCAGGGTTGGAATAGCATAGCGGTAGTTCGAAAAACCGGTCTTCCAGCCGTCGCGGTCAAATCCCTTGAGATCCTTCATCAGGTATATCTCATAGGCGCGCGCCGGATCGCGGACCTGGGAGATGGACCATACGAAAACGCGCTCGGCCCGGTATTGCGGTGATTCCGTGCCAACAAAGATTCTTACCGGCGGCCCATCACTCGGCGTGACACCCGGCGCAACATCGAGTCGAACAACCTCGGGGAACTCCCTCACATCAGCGTTGCGATCCCTATCCTTGCGGAACCAGTACGGTAGCTTGCGGTGGTACCAGTAGGTCTTGAACTTAGTCTCTTTCTTGAACTTTTCAGTCAATTCGTCGACGCTCAGAAATAAGCGCTCCCTAAATCATCATGGCGGCGTTTTAAGGCGGCGGGCTGCCGCGTCCGTCACTCGACCGTGGCTTTGACGGTGCCGTCGGCTCGCTGATGATTCCGCCAGGCCCGTTCCAACACCTCACCCACAATTATGATTTCTCCGTCAAATCGGTCAAGGTGAGAAAACAGGAAAGCAAGCTCCTTGTCGAGAGTATGGGCCGGTGTGTACGCATTTACCGTTCGTTGATCGCCCGGATAACTCCCCTCTGGATGCTGAAAAAGGTCGATCCCGCCGATGATCAAGCGGCTTGGCTGTAGCGCGACTGCCATGGCAATCATGCTGGCGCCATTCGTGGGGCGGTAAGGACCCCAGTCGAAGTCGTGAAGATAGTCCCCCATCCGATCAACGACAAAGCACCGCAAACGGCCTTTCAACGGAGTCAGTCCACGGGTCATCAACAGGGACTTTTCGGCAATCTCCCCCTGCACGCCGATCACGGTATTTCGTACGACGCGCATGGTGGATTTAACGCCCGTAAATACGACGTCGGGTTGGTAAAAAGCTGGCGGGACATCCAGGAATGGTTTACCCGGAAAAAAGCATCGGCTGTGATGTCACGAAGACGTGGATCCTCGCTAGACGGACCGTTTCCCAAACATAGAATGGATCGCGGGTGACCTAGCCGCATCTATTCACGTGAG
>JAAXGF010000122.1 GCA_012267605.1 Alphaproteobacteria bacterium
AGTTGCGGAAGTCGGGGTAGCGGCGAACTTAATCGCTGGGCCGCCAAAGGAGTGCGTTACGTCAAGTGGCTTCCCAACGCCCAAGGCATTGACGCGAGCGATGATTTTCTCGACGAGTTTTACGAGACCATCATTTGCAACGACATGGTGCTGATCACGCACGTGGGCGAGGAAAAAGCGGTCGAAGCGGAGGGCAGTCAGGAACTGGGCAATCCACTGCGATTCCGGAAGCCTCTCGACATGGGCGTGAAAATCATCATAGCTCACTCAGCGGGCATGGGCATAAACGACGATCTCGATCAACCAGGAGACAACGTCGAACAGCGGTCGAGTTTCGAACTATTCCTCCGCCTGATGCAGGACGAAAAGTACGTCGGTCAGTTGTTCGGGGAAATTTCGGCGATGGTTCTGACCAACCGCAAGAAAAAAATCCGTTTCCGAATGAAGAACGAGGAAGGACAGGAAGAAGAGATCGAGGAAGTACCCCTGATTCATCTGATGCGATTACTCGATGAAAGAGGCCCAGCATTGACCGAACGATTCGTTAACGGTAGCGACTATCCGCTGCCGGCGATCAACGCCCTGATTCATACCCGCGATTTCGCCAAACAGGGATCGATCCGGGATCGGGAGCGTGCCCTGCTGACGGAAATTTACCGCCGCAATCCCTTGGAATTCGATTACGTTCTCAAGCGGACGCTCCGTCTACCGCGAGATAATCGTCCCGCCGAAGACGACGGAAAATGGGGATGCGATCCGGCTGTAGATATTTGCCTGCCTAAAAGCGTATTTGGCGTACCGCCCTGCCTCGCGGTTATCGGCAATGACACGACCGTTGAAAACCCCAAATGCCACGACGAAAAGCAACGCTCATTTATCGAGACGCCGCCAACGTGATTCGCAACCCCACGTTCCGGTTCACGGCGACATCGGGCGGCGACACTTCTCCTCCGATTTTGTCCCCCAACAGCCAATCATCGGGTGAAAAACGTAACGCTTTACGGCTCGCAAGCCCGCAACACAGCAATTCCCCACGGCTGCAATGCAGGCATGGAAATCTTTTGTTTTTGTTCGGAAAGATAGCTTTGGTCAACAACACGAATGCAATCGAGTCGTAAAAGATGGTGGACCGTCGCCTCGTATTCGGAGGCCGACAAGCCGTTTTTCTGCATCCACCTCGGGATGGCGGTTGGCCATTGGTCGCGGTCGACGAGAGGAAATAAAGTATGGAGAAATTGAAGGAGCAAAGCATCGAGCGGATCGAACTGTTCAACCGTCTTAATAATGGACACGCGCACCGATTTTGATCGCTTGGGATCCATGCCGTTCGCCAGAAACCGAGCCCAAAGCTCCTGCAGTTCCTCGCGGCTCTCATTTTGAGCTGCTCGAAGGAGTGGCATCGCGACGCTCGGACTAACAGCTTCCGTCGCATATTCAAATTTACGTTCACGAATTATTTCGTCGGTCCGCCGGGCGAGTTTGCGCAAGTTCCTAATGCGAACGTGACGGAGCCAATCTCCACCCAAGAAACCGGAAGCATCCTCTGGAAACGTGCCGAAAACGCGCGAAAGAAATTCGCTAAGTTTTTCTGTCGAATCCGACGCGTTGTCCCCGATGTCGGCGACCGCATCAACGGCTTTTGGCAGTTTCTTACCCATAGCGTTAGCTACCCCCAAAAGCCGGCTCCTGCAACAAATTCGTAGTGATCGTCAGAATGTGGGTCATCAAAGTTTCCATTCCAGCCCAGAGCAGTGTCCCAACTGTTTGCAGGTTAAGCTCAGTCGAGGCCGGATTCGCGCTGTTTAGGTCAGGGAATCGCACAATTCGCGACATGGGCGGTGAATTCCTGGGAACTTCGGGGCTGACAGTGTCTTTCTCGCCCGCAGACGATTCCGTACTCGCTCTCGCGAGAGGAACTTTACTCGGACTGGCTGACAAATGAGCAATCCATTCCAGTGGGGGCAATTTTGACGATACTGTCACCGTTTTTCCGCGGATGCCCCCACCTATTGGGCCACGTCCCACCCCGCATACAAATCATCGCACAAGCCGGGTTTTTCGAACGAGACAAGGTGACCCTGCTAGGCCGAATAGCTGTCGCTTCCGCAGTTCGTTATACTGTCCGCTGACCAGCCAACACCGAGAGTTTCACGCAAAACAGTGCGAAACGTCTATTCGGTCTCCACCACGATAGTAGTCTTCATGCCTTCGTGGCTGGTGCAGTTAAGTTCGTACTCGCCCGCCGGCATCGTTAGGGGGACAATGAACATGACTGACGTACCCGCCTCGATTTCCTTATCGACGAAACGGTGGTCCGGTTCCTCTAGGTTGGCCGTATGGGTGTGATCGTCGCTGTTGCGGAAAATAATACGATCACCGGGGCGAGCATGAATAGCACCCGGCGGAAGTCGGTCATCCTTTAGGACTACGTTGATCGTGCGAGGCGCCTCCGCGATGGCATAGACCGCAAATCCACTCACGCCAAACGCTACAATTCCCACAATTAGCGCCACAGGTGCGAATAAGACCTTAATCAGCCGCATCGGTTTCCTCCCGGTACGTCGACATACTTCCACGATCAACTGGAAGGTACGTGTAACCGAAATAGCGCCAGATCTCAATACGCACCATCACATACGCCGACAACAAACTAGGGTCCTTATAATCCAGAAAAACTTTTGTATAGTGCCTCTGGGTGGCGCAATTACTGGCTGAATCAGCCGTCATAAAGCGTTTTGGCGAAGAGAAAGCTTCCCAAACGCTAACGAGGTCGCCGAGCAAACCACACCCATCACCTAAAATTTGCCGTGGCAGTGCTTGAATTTCTTGCCCGACTCGCACGGACAGGGTTCGTTGCGACCGACCTTTCCCCACGTGCTCGGATCGCTGGTATCGCGGCGCGCGGCTGGAGTCCGCGTTATCACCGGCCGTGCCGACTGGGCCGATTTTCCTTCTTCCGGCGCCATAGGATCGGCATGGCTTGCGTGCATTTCCTTGGGACCCTTGGGCTGGTAGGCGCTTTCAGGAGCCTCGCGGCGAAGTTCGATATGGGAGAGCACGCTGGTCACATTGTCACGCAACTGGTTCAACATCCCATCGAACATGGAGAACGCCTCGCGCTTGTATTCGTTCAACGGATCCTTTTGCGCGTACGCGCGCAACGAGATCCCCTGACGCAGATGATCGAGGGAAAGCAAATGATCTTTCCAATGCTGGTTGAGGATTTGAAGCAACAGACTCTTCTCGGCCAGACGCATTAGCTCTGGACCGAATCGAGCGACACGCTCAGCGACCTTGCGATCACTGGCCTCGGTGATCCGCTCACGAATTTCCTCATCCGCGATACCCTCTTCCTTGGCCCAATCTGCGACCGGCAGGTCGATTGCAAGCACGCGTCTGCACTCTTCGCGTAAAGCGCTGACCTCCCACTGTTCGTGATAAGACTTGGCCGGTATGTACGCCGTCACGAGGTCATTGATGATTTCGTGGCGCATGTCGCTGATCGTTTCGGCAACGTCGTCCGTGCTCATCAATTCAACGCGTTGTTCGTAGATGACCTTTCTTTGATCGTTCATCACGTCGTCGAACTTCAACAAATTCTTGCGGATTTCGAAGTTACGCGCCTCGACTTTTTGCTGTGCCTTGGCAATTGCTTTGTTGATCCAGTTGTGGACAATCGCCTCGCCCTTTTCCAGGCCGAGTTTTTGCAACATGCCGTCCATGCGCTCCGACCCGAAAATGCGCATCAAGTCGTCTTCCAACGATAAGTAGAATTTTGAAGCGCCGGGGTCGCCCTGACGGCCGGATCTGCCGCGCAGCTGATTGTCGATGCGCCGGCTCTCGTG
>JAAXGF010000260.1 GCA_012267605.1 Alphaproteobacteria bacterium
TCAGGGCAATTTCGGCTCGATGGATGGCGACCCGCCGGCGGCGATGCGCTACACGGAAGCGCGCATGGCCAAGGCGGCGCATGCGCTACTTGAGGATATCGACAAGGAAACCGTCGATTTTCAGCCCAATTACGACGACACGGCACGGGAGCCCGTGGTGCTCCCTGCCCGGCTCCCCAACCTCCTGGTCAATGGCGCCGGCGGCATCGCCGTGGGCATGGCGACGAATATTCCGCCCCATAATCTGGGCGAAGTGATCGACGCCTGCCGCGCCTATATCGAAAATCCCGACATCGACATCGACGAGTTGATCGAATACGTGCCGGCACCCGATTTTCCCACGGGGGGCCTGATCCTCGGCCGGGCCGGTGCCCGCGCGGCCTATCATTACGGGCGCGGTACCGTAGTCATGCGGAGCCGAACCCATATCGAACCCGTCGGCCGCGACCGGGAAGCGATCGTGGCGACCGAGATCCCCTATCAAGTGAATAAGGCGCGCTTGATCGAGCGCATCGCCGAAGTGGTGCGGGAGAAGCGCGTGGAGGGCATCTCCGAGCTGCGTGACGAATCCGACAGGGACGGCGTGCGCGTGGTCATCGAATTGCGGCGCAACGCCGTCGCCGAAGTCGTCCTCAATCAGGTCTTCCACTTCACGCCCCTGCAAACGTCTTTCGGCATCAACATCCTGGCGCTCGATCACGGCAAGCCGAGGATGATGAACCTCAAAGAGCTGATCGCGTCGTTCGTCGGTTTCCGCGAAGAGGTCATCACCCGCCGCACCGTCTTCGACCTGGCCAGAGCGCGGGAGCGCGCCCATGTGCTCGTTGGCTTGGCCTTGGCAGTGGCGAATTTGGATGAAGTTATCGCGTTGATTCGCGGTGCGCCGGACCCCGCAACAGCCCGCGCCGCTCTCGTCGCGCGGCCTTGGCCGGCGGGCGACGTGGCGCCATTGATCAAACTCATCGCAGAGGTCGGGCGCGATGCCGCCGACGGCACTTATCGCTTATCCGAAGCGCAAGCTAAGGCCATTCTCGATCTCAGGCTGCACCGCTTGACCGGACTCGAAAGAGAGAAAATCGCCGACGAGCTAAAGTCGGTTTGTCAGCGGATCGACGAGCTCCTGGGCATCCTGGCGTCCCGCGAAAAGGTGCGGGAGATCATGCGTAGCGAACTCGAGGACATGCGCGAGCAATTCGCCGATGCCCGCCGCACCGAGGTGATCGATGTCGAGTTCGAGCAGGATATCGAGGATCTCATCAAGCGCGAGGACATGGTCGTATCCGTCAGCCATGGCGGATACATCAAGCGTGTTCCCCTAACCGCGTATCGCTCTCAGCGGCGGGGCGGAAAAGGCCGCTCGGGCATGGCCACCCGGGAAGAGGATTTCGTCGCCCAAGTCTTTATCGCGAATACCCATACCCCGGTTCTGTTTTTCTCCACCTCAGGCCTGGTTTATCGGTTGAAGGTCTACAAGCTTCCCTTGGGCACGCCGCAGGCGCGAGGCAAGGCGCTGGTGAATCTTCTGCCGTTGGCAGAAGGCCAGACCATTTCCACCGTCATGCCCATGCCGGACGACGAGTCGCAATGGAGCGCGCTCTACGTCATGTTCGCCACGTCAAAGGGAAGCGTCCGCCGAAATGCGCTTTCCGATTTCACCAATATCAAGGCGAATGGCAAGGTCGCCATGAAACTTGATTCCGGCGATCGTTTAGTGGGCGTGCAAACCTGCAATGAAAATCAAGACGTTCTATTGGCGACACGGGATGGAAAGTGTGTGCGTTTTGCGGTCACCAACATACGCGTGTTCAGCGGCCGCACCTCCACCGGCGTGCGTGGGGCGAAATTGTTGCGCGACGATACGGTCATATCGATGTCTATTCTGGATCACGTGACGCTCGACGTCGAACGACGCGATCAGTACCTCAAATACGCCTTGGCGAAACGGCGCGCCGCGGCCGGCGAAAATGGTGATCTGGATGAGTCCACAGATGGAAATGGAGACAGCGAGGGTCTGGCGACGGATATAAGCGCAGATGAACTCAGCGCGATCGAGGATGCCGAGGAGTTTATCCTGACAATACGTGAATCGGGGTTCGGCAAGCGCTCGTCGTCATACGAATATCGCACGACAAATCGAGGTGGGACCGGAGTCGCCAATACGGAAACCCCATTGCGGCACGGCTCGGTGGTCGCGGCGTTTCCGGTGGCGGAAAACGATCAGATCGTGTTGATGACCGATGGTGGGCAATTACTCCGTTGTTCCGTCAACGATATTCGAATCAGCAGCCGCAACATGCAAGGTGTCCGGTTAGTTCGCGTCGCCGAGGGCAAACGAGTCGTGTCGGTCGCGCATTTAGCCGATGCCGGTGAGTCCGATGATGATGGCGATGGTGAGCCAAGCGACGGGGAAACCGCCGAAAACGAAAATACCAATGGCCAAGCCGCATCGGAACCCAACGAATCGGGTGATGAATAAGTCCCGCGTCGCGATTTATCCCGGAACCTTCGACCCCATTACAAACGGGCATGTCGACATCGTTCGGCGCTCACGAAAACTCTCGGAACGTCTGATAGTCGCCATCGCAGCAAATCCAGAAAAGTGGCCCCTCCTGACATTGGAGGAACGCGTGCAGATGGTTCGAGACGAAGTTGCGACTGAAGCCGACGAAAATGGCGGCGTAGTGGAAGTCCGAGCATTCGATAACCTATTGATGCAGTTTGCCTTGGAGGTCGGTGCGACGATAATTATTCGTGGCTTGCGAGCGGTTTCGGACTTTGAGTACGAATTTCAGTTGGCCACAACAAATGCGCGGCTGGAACCGAGCGTCGAAACGATTTACCTCATGGCCTCAGATGGACACCACTTCATCGCCTCCCGCCTGGTCAAGGAGATCGGGCGATTTGGGGGTGATGTTTCCGGATTCGTTTCGCCCCAGGTTGAACGCCATTTGGCGAGGGCCTTTGAACGAGAACGCCGACTGCGCAACGCCGACATTGCCAACAACCGAGATTGATCGCTAGTGCGCGTCGACGCATTCGATTTTTCGCTACCCCGGGAATGCATAGCCGACCGTCCTGTCGTACCGCGCCATAGCGCCCGGCTGCTCGACATCGAAGCCGATCATTTTCGTGACCGAATTGTCAGCGACCTGGTTGACATATTGCGCCCCGGTGACGTCACCGTGTTTAACGACACCCGGGTGGTTCCGGCCCGCCTTTCCGGCCGACGGGGTGACGTGAGAGTCGAAGTGACTTTGCATCGATCCGTGAGTGACCGGGTATGGGAGGTGTTCGCACGCCCGGGGCGACGCCTGCGGCCAGGCGACAGAGTCATTTTTCACGAGGAGTTTTTCGCTGACGTTCAGGCGAAAAAGCCGGGCGGTGAAATCCGTTTGTCGTTTAACGTCGGCGATGACGCGCTGGGTCAAATGTTACGCCGTCACGGTGCCACTCCCCTACCCCCATATATCCAACGAGCAAATGGTCCGGATGACCGCGATGCACTTGATTACCAGACCGTATTCGCGCGAAACGATGGATCGGTGACAGCACCAACCGCTGGCCTGCACTTTTCCCGCGAGCTCCTCAATTCATTGACGGCGCAGGGTGTAATTTCGACATTTCTCACTGTGCACGTCGGCGCCGGAACCTTCCTGCCGGTGAGAGCTGTGGACACGCGCGATCACAAAATGCATCCGGAATGGGGACGAATTTCCGATGAATCAGCGAATACTATTTGCCAAGCGCGTGCGGCCGGAGGACGTGTCGTCGCCATTGGCACAACAAGCCTTCGCCTACTTGAAACCGCGGCCAGCGACACAGGTGAGATAAAACGGTGGGAAGGCGAGACAGACCTATTCATCACGCCGGGGTTCAAGTTCAAGCTGGTTGATTTGCTATTGACGAATTTTCATCTTCCGAAGTCAACACTCTTCATGCTGGTGTGTGCATTCGCCGGCCATGAGCGGATGCGCGCCGCCTACACCCACGCTACACGTTCGGGGTATCGCTTTTATTCCTATGGAGATTGTTGTCTGTTGCGGCGGTCAGAGTGACGGCGAATTTCGCCCTTCGTATCGTTTCAACGGATGGCCAGGCACGATTGGGAACCTTACGCACAGCCCACGGCGAAATCCAAACCCCGGCGTTCATGCCGGTGGGCACCCTAGGCACTGTCAAGGGCATGACCAGCCAAGCGCTCCGCGAGTGCGGTGCCGATATTGTCCTCGCAAACGCTTACCACCTGATGTTGCGGCCAGGATCCGAACGTATAGCCCGGCTTGGCGGGCTAAGCCAATTCATGAGCTGGGAAAGCCCGATTCTCACAGATTCCGGTGGCTATCAAGTGATGTCATTGGGGGGGCTGCGGGCCATCGATGACGACGGCATCACCTTTCGCTCGCATATCGACGGCAGCGAGCATCGACTAACGCCGGAACGGGCAATGACCGTACAAGACCAACTCGACAGCACGATAACCATGGTCTTAGACGATTGTACGCCCTATCCGGTAACGAGGGAGGAGGCTGCGAAGTCGATGCGCCGCTCCATGGTTTGGGCGCGACGCTGCAGGGAGGAATTTCGCCCGCGCCCCGGCTATGGCTTGTTCGGCATCGTTCAAGGAAGCGTTTTTCCGGAGCTGCGCGCGGAATCGTCGGATGCATTACGCGCCGCCGAATTCGACGGTTACGCGATCGGTGGACTCGCCGTGGGCGAAGGTCAACAAGCCACATATCAGGCCATCGAGGCCGCCCTGCCCGGTTTACCAGAGGACGCGCCCCGCTATGCCATGGGCATTGGTCGGCCGGACGATATCGTTGGCGCGGTGCAACGGGGAATCGACATGTTCGACTGCGTGTTGCCAACACGATCGGGCCGTACCGGGCAAGCATTTACACAACGCGGTACGTTGAATATTAGAAATGCGAGGCATGCCGACGACCCTCGACCGCTGGTCGAGAATTGCGATTGTCCGGCATGCCGCGAACACGGGCGGGCTTACTTGCACCACCTTATAAAAAACGGCGAAATCTTAGGATCCGTGCTCTTGACGTGGCACAACCTCCATTACTATCAAGTTCTTATGGGCGAACTACGAACCGCCATACGCAAAAAAACGCTGGCGTCATTTGTTGATGAATTCGCCCGGAATTGGACCTCGGGGGATATCGAGCCGTATTCCTGACGGGAAACGACTGCCGGCCAAGGCCACCTACTCGACAGCTTCGCTTAAGACGTCTCTAAGGGGCCGGGAACCTCCTCGATCCACCTCATTGCCGAACAATATCTCGGTGAGCGAAACGGGCGCGCCATAATACGCCTCGTTCCAATTTTCGACCGACCAAAGGTTGGCACCCTCCAGGGGGAGAAAATCTCCGGCGTCGCGCGCCGCAGCAAATACGAAGACATCCGGAAACTCGCCGTCCGCCGGGTCGATCGCCGCTCCGAATTTCCCCGGATCGGTGGAGAATCGGAGATCGCGGCCTAAAGTGACTTTTCCGCCAACCAGAGCATCAAGGCCGCGATCCGTAGTCACTATGAGGACGACATCCCAAATTTCGGGAACGAATTGTATGCTGACGTTGCCCAACGCGAAGTGATAAAACGACGGCTGGCTCCATTGCCCTTTTTCGGGGTACTGTCCCAAGAATACGCCCGTCGCACCGCCCGTACCCACGATAAAACCGATTTTCGGCATTTCCGGGACGATAATGACGCCCTTCGCGTGCGGCAATACGGCACGAAACGGCTGGAAATCGGGCCGCGGCAGGAGAGCCTGCATGGTAATACGGGCTAAATCTATGACTTCCTGCTCTTCGGAGGCAACGCCGTCACGACTTCCAGCAACGGCGAGGACGCAGCTCAACGCCCCGACAATAAATACCCGAAAAGGGTTTGACGAAGCCGACTTCGGCCGTACTGGCGAAAATCTTACCTGGCCCATTTTAGTGCCCTGGCAAACCAATGGTGTTAGGCCAACCCATTGACTTAGCAGATGCTAACACTTTCGTGTCGGTACAACAAACTTCGCCACCGTGACAAACGGGTTGCGTTGAACCACCGGTCATATTGACCGTAGGACGGGGAATTCCTATGTTGTGGCCGGATTTCGGGGCGCTTAGCTCAGTGGTAGAGCATCTGACTTTTAATCTCGTGCTTTCTCAACGATTTCAATGGCCTTAGACACTTTCGGCCCCGAAACCGGCGACGAAGAATCAATGGGTTACGGCGGATTTGTCTAAGATTCGCAGGCCTTCAAGCGCCCATTGAAGCGATTGGCGTTTTCAAAACCCGCCCCGCACCTATTCCCGGCCGGCCGCGGC
>JAAXGF010000117.1 GCA_012267605.1 Alphaproteobacteria bacterium
AGTTTGAAGTACAGCGTGGTCTGCCGGTACAGCTCTTGGTGAAGTACTTTGCCCAGACCAACGAATTTTGGCAGATCGACGCATCTATCCGAGCGATGGTTCAATTTCGTACCCATAACCTTCTCGGAAACATCGTCTCGCTCGGCGCTTTCGACGTCGTGTTTTGCCGCAATGTCTTGATCTATTTCGATCCCGATACCAAGCGCCGTGTTTTAGAACAACTTGGCCGGGTGATGCCGCCCGATGGATTTCTTTTTCTTGGGGGCGCTGAGACGGTACTGGGGGTCAGCGAAAGCTTTCAACCGGTAAAAGGTTTCCGGGGAATCTACGAACTAACCCAGCAAACGTCTCATTGACGCCGGCAAATCCGCCATCTCACTCAGCACGACGGATATCTGAAACGGTCGTCCGGAATGCGCCTGACCGATTACGACAAAGTTAGACTGAAAGCGGCTGTGAAGCCGATTAGGCAGCACCCGAAAGGTTCGAGGCTTCCTCAGCTGCCAGCGCGTGAACCGTAGGCTCCGCGCGTTGTTCTTCGACCGCGGCCGGATCGCGCAGTACGTACGCACGTCCCCATACGGTTTCGATATAGTTCTGACCGCCGGTCGCCGCGGACAGCTTCTTGCGAAGCTTACAAACGAAGACGTCAATGATCTTCAGTTCCGGCTCGTCGATTCCACCGTAAAGATGATTGAGGAACATTTCCTTTGTCAGAGTCGTACCCTTACGCAAGGAAAGCAATTCGAGAATGCCATATTCCTTACCGGTAAGATGCACGGGATGGCCGTCGGCCTCCACCGAACGGCTGTCCAAATTCACGGAAAGCAAGCCAGTTCGAATGACCGAATCCGAGTGGCCTTTGGAGCGTCGAACGATAGCCTGAATGCGTGCCACCAACTCGCCCTTGTCGAAAGGTTTGGTTAAGTAGTCGTCTGCGCCAAAGCCAAGACCCTTAATTTTTTTGGCCGGCGCATTAAGGCCAGAAAGTATGAGGATTGGGGTGCGCACCTTTGCCGCGCGAAGCCGCCTTAAAACCTCGTAACCATCGATATCGGGAAGCATGAGATCCAAAAGAATGATGTCGTAATCGTACAGCTTGCCAATCTCAAGTCCGTCTTCGCCCAAATCGGTGGTATCGCAAACAAAACCCTCTGACACGAGCATCAATTCGATGCCCTTGGTCATGGTCGTATCATCTTCGACAAGCAAAACACGCATGATGAGGCTCTTTTCCGTTATTTAGCGTACAGGATTCCGTGTAAGAGGAATAATTAACCTTAATTGCTTTAATGTAAAGAAAGAGTTAAGGCAGCAAGCAAATATCCTAATCAATCGACTTTACCAAACCTTAATCCAGAACCCCGAGGATTCCACCAACCGGGAGAGCAAACGAATTTTGTTGAATGGCAAGGTCTTGGTTCCAGCGCTAAAAAAGTTAACCCAGGAAGTTGAGCGTCTGTCACCTTATGTGGTATATGGCCGGGTGACGGCGGTCATGGGATTGCTTCTCGAGTGCGCCGGACTTCAGCAGAGTCTGAGCGTCGGAGGGTGTTGTCATATACGTGCTCGCGCGGGCCGCCACGTAAACTGTGAAGTGGTCGGCTTCCGCCAAGGGCGGGCACTCCTTATGCCGTTCGAATCCACGGAAGGAATTGGATTGGGCTGCGAGGCCTTCGTCGCCGAAGCGGAACCTGCGGTATACCCCGGCCCACATTGGCTCGGTCGTGTTGTGAACGCGTTCGGTGAACCGATTGACGGTCGCGGGCCGTTGCTACCGGGTCCGCTAGGCTATCCCCTAAGGAACCACCCACCGCCAGCTCATTCCCGCCGACGTGTTGGCAAGAAAATCGATCTCGGCGTGCGCGCATTGAATTCATTTCTTACCTGCTGTCGGGGTCAGCGCATGGGAATTTTCGCGGCTTCCGGCGTTGGCAAATCCGTCCTATTGTCCATGCTCGCACGCTACACTTCCTCCGACGTCAACGTCATCGGACTGATCGGCGAGCGCGGAAGGGAAGTGCAAGAGTTCATCGAAGATAATTTGGGCCCCGAAGGCTTGGCACGTAGCGTCATCGTCGTCGCCACCTCCAACGAATCACCGCTCATGCGCCGGCAGGCCACGTATCTCACATTGTCGATTTCGGAATATTTTCGTGACCTCGGTAAGGACGTGCTTTGTCTTATGGACAGTGTCTCTCGTTTCGCCACGGCCCAGCGGGAGATTGGATTGTCGGCGGGAGAACCTCCAGCGACCAAGGGATACACCCCTACCGTATTTGCTGAACTGCCTAAACTGTTGGAGCGAGCCGGACCAGGTTCGGGAGACGGATCGATTACGGGGCTATTCACGGTCCTGGTGGAGGGCGATGATCACAACGAACCGATATCCGATGCTGTCCGAGCAATTCTGGACGGTCATATCGTACTCGATCGCGCCATTGCGGAGCGGGGGCGCTTCCCGGCTATCAACGTATTGCGGAGCATCTCGAGAACCATGCCCGACTGCAATACCGAAGAGGAAAACCGGCTGGTCAAGCGCGGGCGCGCATTACTTTCGACTTATGAAAACATGGCTGAAATGATCAGACTGGGCGCGTACCGGGCGGGAACCGACCCAGCGGTTGACGAAGCAATCACCTACCAGCCGGCGCTGGAAGCCTTTCTCAATCAATCCAAGGATGAGCCTTGTGACTTCGCGACCGGCTATGCTGGATTGGCAGACATACTTTCCAGCGAGCAAAACGAGTGAAAACAGTAAACACGCTTATTCGCCTGCGTAAGGAAAGGCTCAACGACGCCCACCAGCTTCGCAACAAGCTCGAAACTGACCGCGACGCGTTGTTCGCGCGGATGAAAAACCTCGAGGCGGAACTTGAAAACGAAGCGCGGCTCGCCGCCCAGTCGGAATTTCCGGGCGACATGTACGCTTCATTCGTCGCTTCCGTAAACGGCCAACGCCAGATGCTCGTCCGTGAGATCGAGGCCCTAGATGTCGCCATGGCCCAAGCCGACGATATCGTATCCGAGGCGTATCAAGCCCTTAAGTCCTTGGAAATTAGCGCAGAATCCGAACTTGCCCGGCGTCGGGAAAAGACGGAAAAAACTGAGCAGGCCGGACTCGACGAAGTGGCCATGGCAACTCATCTGCGCACCCAGGCCCGAACAGATTAAGTCCCAATACGTTCTCTAACACTGCGCCTGTACGTCCCGTACCGACTCAGAATCCCGCAAAATTTTGAAGCAATTTCAGAGCGTTGATAAGCGACCAAGGAAAATCGGATTATCCCACCCTGGTTGCCGATCGTCGAGCACGACCCGGTGTTCCCCGACGCCTTGTCGCATATGAGTCAATTCCACCTGAATCCATCGAGGCACCAATTCGTTGGCCAAATCGGTAATCAATTCCGCACCCAGAGATTCCATCGTTTCCCAATTAGTGCCTGCCAAAGCCTTGAAATAATTGTTCAGCGAATCGGGAAGCAATACCAGTCGGTCTGGTACGTAGTGCAGCTGTAGCCGCACACTTGGCAAATCACTCCGTGACAACTCGAAGGTCAGTTCGAGGTGGACCAAATAATCACGGTCTGGGTCGGGATTGTTCTGCGTGGACAAAAGAGCCCGGCGCTTGAGCCGCTTCGATCCTCGTATTGCCTGCCCACTGGTGGCCACATCCTCTGATTCCTCGCGATTCACGTCAGGATCCCTCCGAGACTCACACAAGGACACTATCGCCGCCTGGGTGCAACACCTCCTCCCAGGGCGAAACTGGAAACGATGCGTCCACTTGAAACCGCATGCCACCCGTATATCCGGTCGCAGTGGTGCCCTGTTCAAAAATTTCAGCAACGCCGCGGCGAAAATCTTCGGGCAGATGGGTGTGGCTTCTCAGGATGAGGTCGAAACGCTGATCCCTGATCAGACCGTCGAGCTGCAGCTCGCCGAATTGGCTGAGTTCAATGGCGACAATGAATCGAGTTCCAATTTCTTCCTCGGCACTCTTTCCTTCACCCTGACTGCGGGAAAATATAGTTAGAGGTCGAATTTCTCCAGCGTCAATGAACGGCGCGACAAGGACACGCCAACCATTCTCCGATGCCTGGTGGGCGTTGGCACGATTCAGCTGACCGAAGTCGTTCTCAAGCCGGGACAACTGCTCGCCGTTGCCCGCGGTTTCAAGTATCGCCACGGCCTCACGTCCGAGCCAACCACGCAGATCCCCGGCGCGCAAGGCACTTAGAAAAAACAAGAGTGATGCGGCCAGTCGAGGAGTGGGAGCCGGCAACGCCCGTTCGATAGTATCGCGGGCGAGATTTGGGTCGCTCCGTTCTAGAGCTTCAATCGCATCGCGCAGTGACGGCCAAGCACGCGCGAGATCGTGTGCCACCCGAAGTGAAGACAGTTCCTCTTTCTGGCCGCCAGCGCCGAGCCGGACGCCGAGATCGATCAAGCGCAGTGTCAGCGTTTCGCCGGTCGGCAAGGCCACCGAGTCGCCCCGCAACACACCGAGCGGCGTGTGGAACAAGGGACGGCCCACCGGATCCTTGGCGATAACCGTGGCTGGAATGAGTTGGCCAATTCGCGGCGACGAAGATACGCCCGTCGACTCGATCGTGGCAGCGGCTGGACTGCCAGCCGAGATGCCAGCGCTGCCAGCGCGGGAAATGGTCGGGTTCGGCAACGCCTTGAGCCCCTGTGCTCGTCCCGGCGATACCTGCGGCGCAGACGGCGGGGAAGTCCGCGAAAACGTGGGCGAAGAAAATTCGCGGGATTCTCCTGTCTTCGCTGGTGGCAGTGTTGTCTTCGCTGGTGGCAGTGTCTGGGTCGTGGGCGCCGAGCGCTCGGTTAAGCGCGGCGGCGGGGATTCCGTTTCCGCGTTTGGCGACGTTGGCGTAGCCGGGACGGCTACGGTAATCTTGGAATCCCCTTGCTGAGGCACCGGCGTGGGGTTCGCCGTTTGGGGTTGCACAGGATTCTTTCCACTGCTTTGGCTGAAATTTGCGGACTTGGGTTGTGCTCCGACGGTCCCTTCGTGAAACGATGTTTGTCCACCGTTTAGAGTGACCGCCTTGCTTCCAGGCACTACCGGAGAAGTTCCGGTGGCGGAAGTCGGCACGTTTGGCCGTTGCGCCGCAGGTAAGGCGTTATCCGCTCTCCGCTCAACAGGGCTGGATCCAAGGTCGGACCTGGCTGACGGACTGGATGCCGCGTGTGCCGGCAAGATCGACGTCGGCGACGACACGGCCCGACCCGCCTGCGGCGGGAGGACATCAAGACCTGGGAGATGCGCTGGCGGAGCCCCCGCTATCGGCGCAGACGGGGCCGAAATTGCGGCGATCGGAGCAGTCGCGGCACCGGAAACCGACGCGATACCCGGCAGTGAAAAGGTACTTGGTCGCGACGGAACTACTGTTGCGCCAAGCGTTCCGCCCGTCGCAGGCACCGGAGAGATGGCGACGATTTGTACTGTCAAGGGGCGCCCCAAGGGAAGCGTCGTTGCGACAAATTGCGTCGCCGGATTCGATGTCGGGCTCTGGGTCAAGGGAGTGCGAAGCGCAGGTGCAACCACCACCGCCTTGAGAACATCACCCAACTGAAGCGGAGCATGATTTGGCAACGGCGTCCCGCCCTGCCCGGTGATCACAGCTGGTCCGACCCGCGCTCCTAGTGCGGGTTGTTGGGTGGGCTTTTCAGTAGTCGGGCGACCATCCACGTCGCGGACGACGGCGACGAATCCATCGTCCGTGCTGCGCACCTCCAGGGTAACCCTGTTACCCCGCGCCAGAGGAACCGAGGTGGCCAGGACGATTTCCCCCAGCGCGGTCCGCAAGATTGGCCGGGATGACGAATCCCTGCCCGAAATCGTACCGGTTATCAAATCACCCGCGACAATGCGCTGAATATTGGTGGCAACACGAACTTCCACCGAGGTTGTCCCGGCAGTGTTCACGGGTGACGTAACCATGTCAGTCGACCAGCCCTGCGGCTAGTTGCAGGACGTCGCTGGCAGCGTCGCAAGATGGGTAGCGCGTGAGCAGCCCGGTTTGATGCCGAATGGCGTCCGGAATACGGGGATCATGGCGCACAATTCCGGCCAGCGGTGGCGAAATCTTGAGGAAGTTTTTGCATACCTTGGCAATGGTTTCATACGTGAGTTGACCCTGGCCGAGGCTCTTGGCAGCGTTCACTACCACGCGCAAATCAGATCTCGGCTGGTCGATGGATGTCAGCTTGATAAATGCATAAGCATCGGTAAGCGCAGTCGGCTCATCGCTAGTGACCACCAAGCACGGACCGCGGCCAAAAGTGAGCGCGCGAACCTCCAGATCGACCCCGGCGCCAAGGTCGGTGATTACGTTGTCGTACTCAACCGCCAGATCGACAAGCTGATCGCGCAACCGGTGCGGCCTGCCCGGTCCAAGGGAGGCAAGATCGCCGCTACCGGATCGGCCGGCGATGATATCGAATCCGCCCTTCTCGTAACGACTCACAACATCACATAGGCTGACCTCACCGACCACCACTGCGCCAAGATTTTGTCGTGGGGCCAGTCCGAGCTGAACGTCGACGTTGGCCAAGCCCAGGTCACCGTCGAACAATAGGATCCGCCGCCCAGACTGGGCTAGTGCGTGAGCCAATGTGATAGCCAGCCAGGTTTTTCCGACACCGCCTTTTCCAGAGGCGACCGTCACAATATTTTTGGCGTACGCGGTAGGTTCAGCGGCGACAATTGGAGTCATGCGGTGGCCTCTTTGGTTGGCGGTATACGATCAGCCGATCGGCTGAGGATTAGGCCGGCGAGCGTGGCGCCATCCAAGATTCGTAATCCTTTCGCCACGTGGGGGCTGGCGGTTGCCTCGGCGAGGCCGAGGCCACCGGCTTCGGCGACAGCGAACGGTGCGCCGATTCGGCGTGTTGCGTCGAGCCTTGTCGTCACCAGACGGCGACAGCCAAGGGAGCCGAAAATCTCGCCTATTTCAGCAGCTTCCGTGACATCCCCGCCGGCCGGAAGCGCGAGAACTGGTTCAACCGACGTGCCGGAGAAAAGTTCTCCTAGACCACACACTTGGGTGCTGTCGAACGGGTTGATGCCGGCAGTATCGACCAGAACGAAGTCAGCTTCGTCGCCGTCCTTGACCCGCTCGGCCAAGTCGCGGGCAGAATTCGCTAGATCAAGTCGGACACCAAGAATCTTTGTGAAGGTAGCCAGTTGATCTAACCCGCCCGCCCGGAAATTGTCGGTCGTGATAACCCGAACCTGGCGACTACCCAATTTCGCGCGGGCAGCTATCTTGGCGGTCGTCACGGTTTTGCCAGCACCACACGGCCCAATGAATGCCAACGGACCGTCCACGGCTTCGTTCAACGGTTGAAACTCGAACTGATATTGTATGGCATTCGCCAGCGCCGTTTCGTGCTCGCATTCATCATGGAGCCGCGCGGAGTCCAATAGGCGCCGAGCGATTTTCTGTGGTAAGCCATGATACGCGAGCGCGGGGGCGATAACCGCGTCGATGTCCGCACCGCGATCAAGCAATTCGCTCCATCGGCGATCGGGATCTGCCATATCGACGGCGGCGGTAAGACGCACACCGCCATGGTCGCCAGCCCCATGTTGGGTTGAGACGATGACCGCGCCATCGCCAAAGTCCTCGCGCACCAAACGCATGGCTTCGCTCATGGTATCGGTGCTGAACGACTTGAGGCGCATAGTTTAAATCCGCCCCACGGTTCGTATTTTTGCCTTGGGATGGACCTCGCTTTGCGACATTACCACAGTCAGGGGCCGGAACCTCTCCACGACCGAGCGCACGAACGACCGAATGCCGGCACTTGTCAACAGAACCGGTGTCTCTCCGGACATCAGGTGCCGGTCGAATGCTTCGCGCACCTGGGTGATGAATTCCTGAAGCTTGCTCGGTGCCATTGACAACTGCCGCTCGTCGCCATGGCTGACAATGGCCTCGGAAAACGCGCTTTCCCACTCTGGCGAAAGCGTCAGCAATGAAAGAATGCTTTCGCCATTGACATTGGCGTTGCAGATTTGCCGAGCTAGCCGGGTGCGTAAGTGTTCAACGCTAACCCGACTTCCGCAAC
>JAAXGF010000318.1 GCA_012267605.1 Alphaproteobacteria bacterium
GAAATACTTTCACAGTCTCGATTGTCACAATTTTACCACCGCTTAACATGGACGAGCCTATGCTATGAATGATGATCGTTACGTCCAACGATCAAAGAGCACTATCGCTATTATCTGGCGGGTCGCTTTGCACTTGAGAGAGCTACCGGCCGGAGAGCGAACAACGCCTAAGGTGGAATGACGGACGCGATGGACTCGCTAACATATAAATTCAACCCATTTGGCGAGTTGATCATGATCGACGGTATCGAAATTGATCGTGCCGAGAGGCAGATTGCCGGAACGGAACATCGGGCAATTGTCCTGCCGGCGTTTATGCCGAATGATCCCATTATTGAACAAAATTCAAATACCCAGCAGTCGCACCTGAGATACCCTACCAGCGAATCCGACATTAGGGTCGTTGATATTTTGGAGGACTATGCGGGGAGCGGTGTCGCGGCTGACGTCATCGACAGCGGTGTCAAACACACCCATCACGACTTCCACAGCCACTACAACACGGAGTATCAGCCAGCAGCCCAGCCCGCATTTATTCCCAGCGATCCTCTATTTAGTCCCGAGCAATGGCACTTGCAAAACCCGACAAGCGGACCCGACATTAACGTCGTCAATGTTTGGGATGACTATACCGGTGCGGGTGTGGTGGTCGGTGTCATCGACAGCGGTGTCCAATACACCCATTACGACCTCAACGACAACTACAATCACGATCTCGATTTCGACGCCCTTGATGGCGACAACGACCCTGCGCCTCCGAACAACCAAGGTCACGGGACATCGGTCGCCGGAGTCATAGCCTCTGAACAAAACGGGCAGTTGGGTGTAGGTGTCGCTTTCGACGCCGAGGTGGCGGGATTCCGTATGGGTTTTGGCGCCCAAGGCTCCGTTGCCCAGGAAACTGCCAGTTTTGAAAAACAAGTCGATGTCGACGTTTCGAACAACAGCTGGGGCTACGGGGGGTTCTTTTTTGATAATTTCGATGATCCATCCAATTTCGGGTTCGACGATTCCGGCGCGGCAATCAAGAACGCCGTCGAAAATGCGCGCGGCGGCCTAGGTACGGTTGTCGTCTTTGCTGCTGGCAATTCACGAGCCGATGGGCAAGATGCAAATTACCACTCTTACCAAAATTCCCCATACACCATTGCTGTCGCCGCAACGGAAATAGACGGCACCATAGCAACCTCCAGCGGCGTTGAATTCAGCACGCCTGGGGCGCCAGTCCTGGTTTCGGCGGGCGGCAGAGCCATCGTGACCACCGATATGTTAGGTGGCGCTGGTTTTGTTAGCGGCGACGCCGTGTCGATCAACGGCACCTCTTTTTCGTCACCCACCGTCGCTGGCGTGGTAGCGCTAATGTTGGAGGCCAATCCAAACCTCGGCTATCGCGACGTCCAGGAGATTATCGCCTACTCAGCACAGCAGAACCACTCGAACAGTCCTAGCTGGGAATTCAATGGCGCCACGAATTGGAACGGCGGTGGGTTACACGTTAGCCATGATTATGGCTACGGGTTCGTTGATGCACTGGCAGCCGTGCGGTTGGCCGAGACCTGGGAGTATTCAAGTACCCTAAACGATGGCCTCAACGGAGAACGAGGCGAGGATGTCGTTTCTGCAAGCAGTGTGCCAGCTCTGACGATAGCGGACAACACGACCATCACCGACACGGTTACCGTTGCCTCGAACTTGTTAATCGATCATGTGGAAGTCGATCTTGACCTTTCACATACTTGGATCGGAGATCTGGTGGTCACGCTGACCTCGCCGGAGGGTACCACGAGCGTACTGGTCAATAGACCCGGTGTTACGAATAGTGATCCTTTTGGTACCAGTCAGAATAACATCGATTTCAAGCTTACGAGCACTCACCACTGGGGTGAAATTGGCAATGGAGATTGGACGCTCGCAGTAACCGATTTTGTGACAGGTGAAACTGGTACACTCAACAATTGGACGTTGAATTTGTATGGCGACACCGCGAACAATGATGATCTTTATATCTTCACCAATGAGTTCGCGAATGCCATCATTGACGATCCGATTCCGGACCGCACTGTTTTGTCAGACAGTCAAGGAATCGATGTCCTAAACCTCGCGGCGGTTACGTCGAACACCATCCTTGACCTCGCCTCGGGTGTCGGCAATTCCGTGGCCGGAAGCCCTCTGACAATCAATGGCCAAATCGAAGTCGTATACACTGGTGATGGTAACGACGACGTCACCGGTAACGCCGCCGACAACAAACTTAGCGGCGGGCGTGGCGCAGACCAACTCACCGGCGGTTTGGGTAACGACACATTGGTGGGTGGCGCCGGCAACGATATATTGAATGCCGGCGAAGGCACCGACGTCGGCTCGTTTAACGGCCAGTTGGCTGATTTCCTTATCGTCGGCGACTCGTCTAGCGCCACGGTGACCGACATAAATCTCAGCGATGGAGACGACGGTACGGACACGCTTTTTGGCGTCGAGGAACTCCACTTTCTCAATGAGATTTATATTCTTCCCGCGAGCACTACGAACACCGCGCCGACAGACTTAGCGCTCGATAACACGGCGGTCGACGAGAACGTTTTCGGCGGCCTGATTGGTTCGATTACGGTCACGGCTCCGGATATCGGAGACACCCATACCTTTGCGGTGGACGACCCGGCGCGTTTCGAGGTTGTCAATAATCAACTGAAGCTTATCGACGGAGTCAGTCTAGACCGCGAAATCGAAGCACTGGTGGCGGTTGAGGTAACGGCAACCGATTCGGGTGGTCTAAGTTTTGCCGAGACGTTCACTATCACGGTTAACGATCTAAACGACAATTCGCCCACCGATATTCAGGCGTCGCTGCTTTCTTTCGACGAGAACAGCTCCTTCAACGCGACCCTAACAGCGGTCGACGCGGACACGGTTAATACCTTCAGCTTCTCGTTGGTGAATGACCCAACCGGAGGATCGTTCGGCGTCGCGGGCGATCAACTGCAGCTCGCCGCTCCCCTTGATTTCGAGAACCTGCCGGTTGGATTCACGAACAACGGAAACGGCACGGCAACCGTCGATTTGCAGATCGGCGTGGACGACGGTGCCAACCCGGTATTCGAAAAGACAATCGCTTTGACGGTCAACGACGTCGTTGAGACCCCCGCTGACACGGTAGCGGAGGCGCCGGTATCGGACTTGGACACGGTGACTGGTGGTGTCCAAGTGTCGGCGTCGGCGCAAGGTAATGAGGACACAGTGATCGCGTTGGCACCGATATCGGCTGCGTTGGTGGACACGGATGGTTCGGAGACGCTGGCGGTTGAGGTCTCTGGGATACCGGTGGGTGCGACGTTGAGCGACGACGGGGTGAATACGTTCACGGCGACGGGTGGGAACACGCTGGTGGACGTGACGTCCTGGAACCTGTCGGCGCTGACGGTTACGCCTCCATCCGGGGATATGACGGACTTCGCGCTGACAGTGACGGCACGTTCGAGCGAGACGGAGAACGCGGATACGGCATCCACCGCCGGCACCATCACTGTAACGGTGAACGACGCGTCGCCGCTGGAGCCCCCATCTGCGGGTCGCGTTTTGTGGTTAGACGGATCGGATGCGAATGTTGTGAATGGTAGTGGGGTGGACTCGGTTGGTGACGCGGTGTCTTTGTGGGCAGACAACAGCGGGTTTGGCCATGACGGAACGCAAGGAAACGGATCGGCGCAGCCCACTGTGGGGACGTTGAACGGATTGACGGCGATTTCCTTTGACGGAGTGAATGATCTGCTGGGTGTCGCGGACTCGGCATTACTCAACACAGGCAGTTCGTATCTCGGAAAGACACTGTCGTTTGCCTTTGAGACGGGAGCGGACGTCACCAGCCGCCAGGTGATCTACGAGCAAGGCGGAACTACGCGTGGCCTGGACGTGTACCTGGAGGGTGGCGAGGTTTTTGTCAACGTATGGGATTTAAGCGCGAGCAACTGGGGTCCAGCTTTTGTCAGCGGTTCGGTGGTTGCGGACACGACGTATGTGGCGACGTTGGTCTATGACGGTTCACCGGACCCGACTGAGACGGGGACGGTAGAGGGCTACCTGGATGGCGTCAGCATGGGATCTGTGGGAGGAGTCGGGGAGTTATTCGGTCAAGGCCAAAACATAGGATTTGGCGGCATCAATCAGGTTGCGCGTTTCCATGACAATAGTACGGCGTCCAACGGGAAAAACTTTGGGGGGAAGATAGGCGAAGCGGTTTTCTATGATCACGCGCTATCCAATACGGACAGACAGGAGGTCGAAGCCTTTCTGATAAACAAGTGGGTCAATAACGGTACGGTAGAGACCGGGGGCAGCGGAAACGACATATTGTCGCATACAGTGGGTTACGGTAGTTGGTTCGACGATGCACATTTTGATGTTGCTGAATTCCCTGGGTCGTCGGGCAATTTCCAGGTCGACAACGAAGGTGCGTCTGTGACCGGTACCGAATTGGAAGGTAATTTTGACGTTTCGTCGGAAGCAGGCTACACCGTCAACGATGCCCAGTGAGAAAGGAAGCCCTGATTGTCGGTGCCAACGCCGTAATCGCGATAGACCTGGATTACCAGGAAATTTCCGGCGCCGGCAAACTTGGAATGTTAATGCTTGTCGCTTCTGGTACGGCGGTAAAGCTAAAGGATTTGCCATACGCTGCAACGAAAGGTGGAACGGGGGACGATAGCCAAGCAGATTAAACCCTGCTAGAACGCCAAAGCGTCGGAAGTGGAACCTTCCGACGCTTTGTTTGACATCTGCGAGGTCCAGCTTCGCGACGCCGTTCCTGTTTCCTTTTTAGGGCTGGATAAGAGGCGCGTCAAGGCCGGACTTCACACGGTAGTGTATCATTTTGACTTTTGACAAACAGTGAAATCGATGTAAGATCGGCCTCAGCAAAACTGCGAGGGGTATCAATGCCGACAGGACCGAACGGAGAGAAGCGACCATCCGACCCTATAGCTCAAGCCGTGATGATCGGGCGCATTGCCACTGGCGAAGTCAAAGACACCAAGCACAAGAAATCAGGTAGAAGCAGAAGCGGCAAGGCTCGAGCCGAATCTCTCACGCCGGAAGAGCGAAGCAACATTGCTACGGGCGCTGCGGCGGCAAGGTGGGGCGGTAGTAAATGAAGGAACCATCTCAGAATCTACAGCTTTATGGATGCCTTGTCACCTAAACCTCTCAGTCCGACCAAAGCGACAGAGCTGATAAGGTCTATTGCCTGTCGGGATGAGCTTGGTTTCTATCAAGAAATTTCACATGCAAAAACGAGAATGATTGAGCGCGGGCTTCTGACTGGTGACGTTCTGCACGTTCTGAAGCGTGGAAATGTTTATGAAAATGGCAGGAAAAGTAACACGAGATGGTCTTTTTAAGTATGCTATTGAGTGTGAGACACCAAACTCCTTTGGCCGCGTGGTTCGGGTGGTGG
>JAAXGF010000325.1 GCA_012267605.1 Alphaproteobacteria bacterium
GTCGCGCCGCCCGCCCCTTACGACCCATTCGACGATCTTCATCGCGAAATCAATCGGCTGTTTCATGAATACACTCGGGGATTTCGCATACCAACATTCGGCGGAGCGTTTTCGCCGTTCTCCCCGACAAACGGGATTAGCGGTGAAGGACCCAATATCTACATCAGCGAGACCGATGACGCGTACGAAATCACCGCTGATCTGCCAGGCGTCGATCAACAGGACGTGGATATCTCGCTTGTCGACAACATGCTCGTCATCAAGGGCGAAAAACGCACCAACCACGAAGAGAAAAAGAAGGATTACCGCCTGATCGAGCGCTCGTTCGGCAGCTTTGAACGGATGATCCCCGTACCCTTTAGCGCCGATCCGGAGGCAGTTAACGCGGTTTTCGAGAGAGGCGTTCTAACAATTACTTTGGCGAAGCCCCCTGAGGCCAAAGAGCGAGTCAAGAAGATCCCCTTATCCGCCGACTGACGCGGTTGAGATTTCCGATACGGTGCCGCCTCGCCATTCGCTGCAGAGGGAATTTTCGAGCGGTGCCGAATTCGGGCGCCTGAAAACGCCAGGTGAGCGCGAATTTTCTACGTGATTCGCAATTCGAAAATTGGCGGACACTCATACGCTGAGACGGCGTCCCCTGGCAGAAGGCGAATTCTGCATCGACTGTCACGAGGGCATTGCGCGCGATCTCGCTTCAGCCGATTAGCAAATTGGTGATGAACCTCAGCGGACTCGTCTCATGACGGTGGAGAGTCCGGCAATTCCAACAAATTGAAATTCAGGTGTGAACCCCGCTCCCGACTGTCGCGCGCGATTGGTGAAATTGCCTTCGACGATATTGCAAAGGTTCGGTTGGCCTCGAACCAATTTGACGGGATAATGTGGCGACGCCAATCAGTGGCTAGAATGGAACTCAACGTCACCCGGCGCGGGAAAACCGGCGGAAACCCTGATCAGCCAACAGGACAAGACGCGTGGTCGCAAAGACGTTTCGCATGATTCGATTCAAAAGGATTTCTCTCGCATGCCTTGCCTTTACGATGGCTTGCGCAGCCGGCGCGCCAGCAGCAGCCAACGGTTACCCAATTTGGCAATACGAAATTATCCTGCCCCCGAATTCGGCCGACGGGAAGGATTTTCTAGCTCCGAAGGCATACGTTTCGCGAGGCGGCGACTGGAATCAGATTGGTGAGATATTGCTCGAAGAGTCCCGTACGCTGGAGCGACTTGTCAGGGTCTCGCCAGAGAGTGAAATTGAAGCGGTTGATTTGCCGTCGTCCTCGGAATGGCGCACGCTGCTGGTTCGCCTGGAGCACATGACACCGGGATTTTTCGTATTTAAGGATTGGTGCCCGTCTGAAGTCAGTTTGATATTTCACGGTCCGAACAATGACTACTCCGAAACCGCCGGGGACGGCCGCTCCATGCTGATCGTGATCGGCGCCGACGACAACGGCTCGGATCACGATTTCGATGACGCGACCGTTTTTCTTACATACGACAACAACCAGTTTGGCTGGGCCGAAATTAGGCCGATTTATACAACCTATAAGGGTTGCAATCCGTTCGGAGGTTAGGCGCACGTCGAAGCGCTTGCCGGAAGGCGGTGTCAACAATTAAATTGCTTGTAACGTTGACATGCTCAGCGCCTCCAGCGGCGTCCAGAGCTACTCTTGTGGCTCGAGGCCTAACAAAGCTTGGCGAAAAAAATTTTCGTTGGCGGGAAGATTCGCAACATGGCGTACGTTGAAAGCATCGCCATTCCAATTCTCGGTCGTCCGGGGGCGCTGAATTTTCGCCTTACATGGCGCCTTGTCTATTTGCCACTAGTGATGTCACTCCTGGTCATGATTCAGGGCCCGTCGCAAGCCGATGATTACGAGGCCGTGTTGGAAGCTTGGATGACTGGCGACACTGCCGAAGCGGTAAATCTATTGGAACCCCTGGCCGAGGATGGAGACCCTAGAGCGCAACTTGACCTTGGCAAGGTGCTCCAATCCACCTCAGACAACCTACAAGCGGCGGATTGGTTCAGGCAAGCCGCTGATCAAGGCTCGTCCGAAGCCCGGGTTCGACTCGCCGACCTCTATCGCACGGGTCGAGGCGTCGAGCGTAACGCGGAGCAGGCGGTGGCATTGTACAAAACGGCGGCCGAAGACGGATTAGCTGAGGCCGAGTACAAATTCGGCATCTGTCACGAGACCGGTTACGGCGTGAGCCAGGACTACGCCATTGCTGCCGAATGGTATAGCCGCGCGGCGTCCCAGGGCCAGGCCAGTGCGCAATATCGATTGGCCGATCTATATTTTTTTGGATTTGGTGTATCGCAAAATTTGGAACAGGCTCTGAAGTGGTATCGGGCAGCGGCGCGGCAGGGCGAACAACATGCGATTTTCCGTCTCCGACTTCTTGGCGAGGCGATCCCGCCGTTGACTGTCGCGACCGAAGTGACGCCGTTAATTTCCAAACCCGGTTCACAGCGGCGACTTTCGCCGACCGGGACACCAAGCCATGGCACTCGGGTACAACTCGCGGCATTTCGCGATCAATCGGGCGCGATCTCTGGGTGGAAGAAGATTCGCGCGGCTTACCCCGATTTGCTCAACAACTTTGAACCCGAGTTCGTGGTTGTCGATTTCGGACCGGCCAAGGGAACCTATGTGCGCCTGCTGGTTGGGCCATTCAACGACCGAGGCGGAGCGAACAGTCTCTGCGCACGGATCAAGGCGCGAAGCGGTGATTGCCTTGTCGTGGTGCGTTCTGAACCTTTGTAGAGGACGTCTGCCGAAGATTATCTTGTACGTTACTTGATCGGCGCGACAAAATGTCTTTGAACAGGCTGGTCCCCATGACCTGCTTGGCAGCAATTTCGTGTCCCAGGGCGTTCCAATGACCGTCCGTCGGGAATTCAAATCGCTTTCCATAACGCTCAAAGTGCTCGGTAAACACCGGATGCAGATCGATCACCTGATAGCCACGATTCCGAGCACGCTCCATAAACGCGCGGCGCGTGCGCCCAATGTAGCTCTTGTGCGCCCTGGCTAACGCGCTCGGCATGTAGATTACCGAACGTAGGCCGTTCAACACGAAAGTAATTCGCTCCGGCGGTATGCCTGAACGGCCCGGCAGATCACGAAAAAAGGCGGCGATGACAGCCGCGGAATCCTCAAGTCTCTCGTCGGTCGCGTCCGCCGTTGTATTGCCAAAGTACCTTGGTTCATCCCTACCGTTTTCTCGACGCACTGCGACCGACAACACATTTGGTAGCTCGCGAACGGTGTAACTGATCTTGAGATGTAACTGCCCAGGTGCCTCAAC
>JAAXGF010000211.1 GCA_012267605.1 Alphaproteobacteria bacterium
CCCTCGATTCGCCCCCTCCATTTGGCGCCCTGTAGTGCCAACCTTTGGAGGTCCGATTGTGGAAAATCAATGGGTTAGCATCTTCGCGACCCCCGAGTTGCGGAAGTCGGGTTAGACGCGCTGGTCCACTCTCAATCCGAAACGGTATTCGCCAGCTCCAACGGCAAGACGGTAGAATATTTTACCTTCCGCAATGCGAAGCGTGAATTGACAGAGCGCACCATAGGCAGATGCAGAAGACGAGCGGTGATAAACTGCTCGTATGATTCGATATCGGTCACCACGATTCGCAGCAAGTAGTCGCGTTCACCGGTGACGGCGTAACACTCCATAATCTCTGGTGCGGATCGTACAGTAGCTTCGAAAGCGGTAACGTTTTCCTGGGCGTGACTTTCCAAAGTTACCGTGGCCATGACCGTCACGGTCAATCCTACAGCCTTAGGGTCTAGTAGCGTGACCTGACCCACGATCACACCCTCCTCGCGCAAACGTTTGACACGGCGCCAGCAAGGAGACAACGAGAGGCCCACGCGTTCGGCGAGGGTTGCCAGTGAAATCGACGCATCCGCCTGCAAGATTTCGAGAATGTGCCGATCCGTTTCCTCAATCATGAAATTTGCTTTCATAATACTACAATTATTGGAAAAATTTTTTCCTATAATGGCTATATATTGTCATATTAGGCAATTTTTTGCACCATAATTTGGTAGAATTTGCCTATGAAAAAGTTAGAGGATTGGTCCACCACTGCGATCGATGATTTCGTCATTGACCAGCAATGGCACAGATATACGCACGGGGAACACAATGCCTGGCGAATCCTGTTTCAAAGGCAGTCGAGGGTCTTGTCGGAATGTGTGGTCCCCGAATTCCTCACTGGGTTGCGTATGATTGCCAACGACAATATCCCGGATTTTCGCATCATCAATTCCGCCTTGGCGCAGGCAACCGGTTGGAAACTCGTCGCCGTGCCCGGCTTGGTCCCGGATGAGGTTTTCTTCCACCATCTCGCCCATCGGCGATTCCCGGCCACCCGCTGGATACGCCGGCCCGAACAGATGGAATACCTGCGGGAGCCCGACATCTTTCACGACGTCTTCGGGCACGTACCGCTCCTTTTCGAACCGGCCTATGCCGACTATTTAGCGGCCTACGGACGCGCCGGGCTGGACGCGCTCCAAAAAGACGCGCTGCCATATATCGCGCGCGTTTACTGGTATACCGTCGAATTTGGCCTCGTCCGGCGAAACGGGCGGAGCTACATATTCGGCGCCGGCATCGTGTCATCGAAATCCGAGTCGATATTTGCCTTGGAGAGCACCTCGCCGCACCGCATCGCGTTCGATCTGATCCGCGCGATGCGAACGACTTACCGCATCGACGATTTCCAGCAAACCTATTTCGTGATCAAGGACTTCAGAACATTGTCGGCATTCATCAACCGTGATCTCAGCCGGATATACGATCGCGTCCGTCGGCTCGGCGATTTGCATGCCGCCAATTTGTATGAGAATGACTCTATACTCACTCGGGGCGACGGCTGATGCCATCGCTCGCGGCCCGTTGCATGATATGAGGGGCAACCAATGAAGCACAGTACTGAGAACGACCAAATGTTTCGAAATCCGGCGGGTACGCTCGGATTCGAGTTCGTCGAATACGCCTGTGCGGATACTCGGGCTCTGGGAGAACTCTTTCAGTCCTTGGGGTTCTCGGCTGTCGCCCGGCATCGGTCGAAGCGGGTTACGCTATACCGCCAAAACGACATTTATTTTATCGTAAACGCAGAACCCAATAGTTTTGCCCAGTCGTTTGCCAGCGTGCACGGCACATCGGTTTGTGCCATTGCATTCCGGGTCTCGGACGCCGGTGCGGCGTTCGATTACGTCCGCCGTAAAGGTGCCAGGCCGTACAACGGCTCGATCGGCCCGATGGAGGTCAACGTTCCGGCCATCAAAGGCATCGGTGACAGCCTCATCTATTTGGTCGACCGGTTTGACGGCTCAACCATTTACGATGTCGACTTTGTCGCTATCGACGGCGCCGAAGAGCAAAATGTGGGACTCACCTACGTCGATCATTTAACCCATAACGTGTATCAGGGACGCATGGATTCGTGGGCCGAGTTTTACCAGCGCTTGTTCAATTTCCGACAGGTCCGATTCTTCGAAATTGAGGGTAAGCGGACGGGTCTACGCAGTCGAGCGATGACAAGCCCGTGCGGCAAAATCCGAATTCCGATCAACGAGTCCGCGGACGACAAATCCCAGATCGCTGAATACCTCGATGCCTATCGTGGGGAAGGGATTCAGCATATTGCCCTCGGTACCGAGGACATTTATGCCTCGGTCGAGGCGCTGCTGGCGCGTGGCGTCGCCTTCATGGATCCGGAGCAATATTACAGGCTCATCGATGAGCGCCTGCCGGATCACGGTGAAGATCTCGACCGTCTGCGTGAAAACGGTATTCTGATCGACGGTTCGCCCGGTGGCGGCATACTACTGCAAATCTTCACCGAGACCGTCATCGGACCGATCTTTTTTGAGATCATTCAACGCAAGGGAGACGAAGGGTTCGGTGAAGGGAACTTTCAAGCTCTCTTCGAAGCGATTGAGCGCGATCAGATCAAGCGCAATGTACTCTGAGATCGGTTTGGTGGTTTTCGTCCGACGTGGCAATCCTCCCCGGTACGCATCAACCAGCCGGAGCATTATTCGATGAAACGTGCGATATCTCTTCCGCAATCCCAAGGCACAACATCTCGACACGCACACGCCGATCTTCCCGAGGGAACTTACGAGCGCGAATTGGGACGGGAAGGTTTCTATGGCCCAGCGACGCAAATGTATCATCGGCGTCCACCAACTGGCTGGACTGACTTTCAAGGCCCGCTTAGACCCCGCGCCTTTAATCTGAATTTCGTCGCCGAGGCGGCCCCATTACCTTGGGATGCGTCCGAAATATTGCACAATTCCTTTGTTCGTTATCGCTTCTGGCACACGAGTGGAGCAATGCCGGCACTCGTGCGAAACGGCGACGGAGACGACCTCATCTTCGTTCATTCCGGTAACGGGCATTTCTTTTGCGATTACGGGCACCTGGAGGTCTCGGCCGGCGATTACGTCGTGATTCCGCGCGGGACTATGTGGCGAACCGAATTTGCCGTCGATGCGGCGGTACTTCTCATCGAAGCCACCAACAGCGCGTATGGTTTGCTCGAAAAAGGCGTCGTCGGTCCGCATGCGATCTTTGATCCGGGTGTATTGGATAGTCCCAAAATGGACGGCACATTCCGAGACCAACAAACAAAAGACGGCTGTACGGAGGAATGGCGAGTTTTGATCAAGCGCGATGGCGAGATTTCAACAGCAATCTACCCGTATAATCCCTTGGACGCGGTCGGATGGCAGGGTGATTTGTCGCCGGTACGCTTAAACGTACGTGATATCCGCCCATTGACCAGTCATCGCTATCATTTGCCACCATCGGCGCATTCGACATTCGTCGCCGAGCGGTTCGTTGTCTGTACCTTCGCGCCCCGACCCTTTGAAACCGACTCAAAGGCGCTCAAGGTTCCTTTCTTTCACAATAACGACGATTACGACGAAGTGATTTTTTATCACCGGGGAGATTTTTTCAGTCGTGATAACATCGAGGCCGGAATGGTTACTTTTCATCCGTCTGGGTTCACTCACGGTCCGCATCCAAAGGCCCTGAAGGCGATGTTCGTGGCACGCAAGCCCATGACCGACGAGGTCGCGGTGATGGTCGATACCCGAGATCCCCTTGCCGTCTCGGAACTCCCGAATGGCGTTGAAATTCAAGACTACGTCAATTCCTGGCAACGGGGATAAGGGACCCGTGCCATGAAGCTCGCGTCGCTGAGAGAGGGGGGGCGCGATGGGACCCTCGTTGTCGTGGACAGTACGCTTCGCCGATGCCGCCGCGTTCCGGAGATCGCTCCCACCCTTCAAAGCGCCATCGATAGTTGGCAACAGGTCGCACCGACACTCCATGCGATCACGCGGACGATCGAAAACGACAGTGCGGCGAATTTCGAGGACTTCGACCCCTGCGCATGCGCCTCACCTCTACCTCGAGCATACCAGTTTGCTGACGCGTCTGCGTACCTCAACCACGTGGTATTGGTTCGCAAGGCTAGGGGTGCCGAGATGCCAGCAAATTTGTGGACTGATCCCTTGATGTATCAAGGTCTTTCCGATGGCTTCCTTGGACCGAGGGAAAGCATTCCGTTGATCGATCCGGATTGGGGGCCCGATTTCGAAGCTGAGATCGCGGTCGTTCCCGACGGCGTTCCAATGGGTACTGACCGACGTGTCGCGGGCAAGCACATCATTCTTTTTATGTAACTGCCCAGGTCTGATCCTGTCGAACACCCGCACCTGATGGATTTCTGCATGCGGTGG
>JAAXGF010000321.1 GCA_012267605.1 Alphaproteobacteria bacterium
TTTTCCTCCCAAAATCGCGAGGTTTTTAGAAGTGTCCATATTTGATTTTTGTGAGAGTCGACTGGCCAATCGATCTTGCTAATTGTTGAACAATCCTAACCCAACCAATTTCACTCGCTAAGAGCAAGACGGATGGCAGTCGCGTTAGATTTAGCTGCGACGGATTTGGTCGACATTGGCGTGGGAAAATTCTGGGGAATGGTCACTCGACTTCGTACGCTGGTGACGCGGCGATCCCCTCGCGTTTACCAAGTCACCGTCATCCTTATCCACTTGCGATCAACTCGGCCTCACGTCGTCGGGGGTTTTTCTTTCTGACCAGCACCCTCAGTACTATTCTGTCCCAATTGCCCAGCTGCCCTGGCCCACCTATGCGCCTCGCACATTCACCGCTTACAACGCGGCGCTAACAATCTAATCGCCGTCATATGGGAGGTCCTGACAGAGAATAATGGGTCCAGGCTCTCGCAGTATGGTGCATTTATTTCGCGATCGATATTCAGTATTTGCCGGTATCAGTCCCATCGCAAAGAAAACTGCACAAAGTCCAAAAGTCGGACGCTATGCCAAACCAGTTCACTCCACCGATCAGTCTCAACTGAAAATACGGCCAGGCCGCCCGTGGGATACTTTCACTCCAATTTCCGTACCGCCCCGGATTCGGAGCCAGCACCAATCAACCGCGATGCCGTTTCGGCGATCTCCGGATTGCGATAGCCGACAACAATGATCGTTAGGTCCGCATAATCATACCGTCGGCCAGGGACTGGCGGTAAGCCCGGTACGCGGGAAAGGCGCCGGCGACGAATCCCGCGAATACCACCAGGACGACAACCGCCAAATCCCTGGCAGTCGGGAGGCCTATGGAAAGGTAGAGGCCAAACCGGGTATCGACGATTGGCTGGGCCACGATCAGCGCGAAATAGAGCAGCGCCAGACCCAGGAGCGTACCCAACACGGTCAAAACGGTTGCCTCAACGATAAACAGGCCGAATACGTGGAGAGGCCGAGCCCCGACCGAGCGCAGGATTGCCATTTCCCGCCGCCGTTCGTTCAAGCTGGCGAGGAGCATTGTCAACATACCAAGCAGCCCGGCTACCACCACAAAGGACGAAATCGCTGTAAGTGCCGTCTCGGCCGTGCCCATGAGACTCCAGAGTTCTTGCAAGGCAACGCCGGGAAGGATGGCGAGGAGGGGTTCCTGTCGATATTCGTTTACTTGGCGTTGGACTTTGAAGGCCGCGAGCCTGGATTTCAGCCCGATCAGAAAGGCCGTAATGGTCTTGGGCCGGAGGTCCATCTTGCGCGCGTCCTCGGCGCTGACGGTCATACCAGGAACGCGCGTTCCGCTGCGCCAATCCACGTGGATCGCCTCGATAGCTTCCAGACTCACATGTACGGTTCGATCGACAGGTGTCCCGGTCTTTGCCAAGATTCCGGCGACCCTGAACGGCTTGTCCTTGTGATTCGTGAATCCCGCCCGCCCTAGCCCGTGGTCAACAACGATCGGATCGCCGAGTTCATAGCCGAGGGATCGGGCCACGTCGGCGCCCAGCACCGTGTCGAACAGGTCCTCGAATGGACCGCCGTTGGTGAAATTCAGCGGTTTTTTTCTGCCGAACCGATAATGTTCGAAATAATCCCGATGGGTTCCCAGAACCCGGAATCCCCGGTGGGAGTCACCCAGCGACAAGGGAATGGTCCACTCGATCTCGGGCCGAGCGGCAATGTCACGATAGCTTTCCCAGGAAATATTGTTGGTGGCGTTGCCAATGCGAAAAACCGAATAAAGCAATAGCTGGATCGCCCCGCTTCTGGCACCGATGATCAGGTCCGTCCCGGAAATCGTGTTAGCGAAGCTTGCCTTCGCTTCGGTTCGCACCTTCTCAACTCCAAGCAGCAAGGTGACGCTGATCGCGATCGCAAAAACGGTAAGCGCTGCAGTTATCCTCCGGTTGCGCAGACTTTTTAGAGATAGCGAGACGATGGGCATGGCAGCCGTCACCCGTTGACGCGGACTCGATTGATTTCGGGTAAGGGGACCGCGCGGTCAAAAGCGCCCTCCAGACTGGCGTCATGGCTGACGAAGAGCAAAGTAGAACCAGCCTTGTCCACTTCGTGGAATAGCAAATCGAGGAAAGATTTTCGGACATCGGCGTCGAGCGACGACGTCGGCTCGTCGGCGATCACCAGCTCCGGTGCGCCGATAAGGGAACGTGCCGCCGCGACGCGTTGCTGTTGCCCCATGCTGAGCCGAGAGACCGGACGCGAGGCGAGCGCGTCCAGGTCCAGTTCCATATAGGCAAGCATTCTTTCAGCCTCTTCCTCAACGGTCTTCGCTCGAGCCAGCGCCCGCTGGAGGCGGGAAGACGAAAATTGGCATGGGAGGATCACGTTATCGATTAGGGACAGGTACGGGAGCAGGTTGAACATCTGGAAGATAAATCCAATGTGGTCGGCCCGGAAGGAATCCCGCCGCGCCCCGCCCAAGGCTGAAATATCGGTATTCATGATTGAAACCGTGCCGGCCTCCGGTACGGCGACGCCGCCCAGCAGATTGAGCAGCGTCGTCTTGCCGCTGCCGCTCGGACCTTTAAGGAAGAGCCGTTCACCAGCCTTCACTTCGAAGGATGGGATATCGAGAACCAGGGGATCTTGCGGGCGCCAACGGTAACGAACATTAGATATGCGAATGATCGCCCCGGCCATGCGGCGCTCCTCTCCCCTCTCTACGGTCCTAATAATTCAATCGAGACGAGTTCGGTGTCAGTTCCTGGGCGCTTTGCCCGTACGGCGAAATCAATTGCACCTCAAGCTCGCGGGCGATGGGGAAGCGTTCGAACAGTCCCACTTGAATATGGGATAGACGGTCGGGGTAATCACACTGAAAACGGTAATGCTATAATATAGCGTTTACTGGCCATTACAATGCCGGATTGCAGGCGACAAGCTCAGCCCGATTCCAGATGGGTACGATAAGTGCGGTCGTGCCTATTCCTCGTAAGGTTCGATTTTCGTGCCGTTCAACGTGTAGCCCACGGCCACGTCGGCCTGCCCATCCACGAATGAGAGTTCCTTTGTGGTGCTGGTCAGCGTCATCCTCCCAACGACCCATACGGGTTCATAGAGATCATCCACCTTAAAGGTGTCGTTGAGACGCACGAACACCGTTTGGTTCCGTGGCGGTGGCGGAACATGAATGCAGGCACCGACATAGGGAACGAGAAGGAACTCGTTAACCCCCGACTCACTAAATTCGAGTGGCAGGGCGTAACCGGGCAGGCGGACGAACTGACCCTCGAGGTCTTCGACGACCGCCTCGTATCGCCGAGCGATTTCCGCTTTGACAAGCTCATATTTTGCCAGCAGGGACTCGACATCGAGACCCTGGGATTCGAGGCTGTGGGTCAATTCCACAGCCTCTTCCGCCTCAGCGGAGACCTCCGATAGCAAGTTCTGCTCTTGAAACTCGAGGAGATACACGAGGTCTTGGAAGTCGTAGCGTTGATTCTGAGTCAAATGGGCAAAGGGTTCTTCCAGCGGTTGAGCCGGCGGAACGAGGTCGTCCCAGGTTATTTCGCGGGCCACCTCGGCCAGGACCGACGCCGCCGTCATCATCACCATCAGCAACGTCGTAAAGAATATTCGAATCATTTTGGACTTACGCGTTCAACCACCACACTCGCTAACACCAACCCTACGTTTGCTCAGTTTGTCGCGCAAGGGGGTTTGGTTTGCCTCCAGGTTCATTGTTCGGATGAAAGAAAAAATCGATTCTGTTTCATTTCGTGGGTCGAACCGAGCCAACGGTTCTTCAATCGCTATACCGATCAGACGCATTTTCAACTCAGAGTCAGCTATCCGTTGTGTGAAATAGCGGAACGATGGACATTTTCCTGGCTCCCAATTCACCGCGAACTGACAGTCGGCATCCGGTGAGGGATTGAAAGGGGCTGTATGGCAATCCATCGCGCAAAATATTATGAACCTTGAATTTGATATGTTATAACGTGTTGATCTGACAGAGCTTGAGTTTTCTAGTGCCACTTACACGACACAGGGTGGCCTTTGGAAGCGAATGAAAACCCATCGCACGTTGTCTTTGCGCAAGAGGACCGCGGGCCTTATCGTCCTCGCCATTTTCTTGACCGGCCCGGCCCACGGCTGGCTTCACAGCGCCTCCGAATTCGACGATACGGGCCACTTTGCTGAGGCCGAAATGTGTTTCCTCAGTGCATCTCTGGCAACCGCGCCGAGTATGGCCGAAATAGGGGTACCGGACTGGCTGCATGCTTGTGCGTCGTTGCAACTGGCTCAGCCCCACGTCCAAGCTTTTCTTCCCATTTGCCTCCGGCACGGGCACCTCCACTCGTCTGAACTCCTGAAATACGTGACGTCGCTGCGCGCGGACGCCCCATTCGTAACGAGTGGTACTGAAGGTGTGCGTGTGGTTCACACGAAAGTGGAGAATCAAAATTGTTGAGAAGAACTCGTGGCGTGCGTGCCGCCACCGTTGCCGCTTGGATGAGGGTGTACGTCGCTGTCGCTGTGCTTGCCGGTTTTCTTACCAGTATGCCAGTGCGCGCCGAAAACCCCTATCCGACTAGTCTCGGCGGTCCCGGAACTACCTTCGGCATGGCGAGTGAGTTCAATCAACTGTTCGCCATACTCAGCGATGAGGCGCTCAGGGATATCATGTGCCGCCTTTCGGGTGCCCGATTTACGCCGGGGAGATTGAGTGCCGCGCTTGGCATGCCTGAAGGGCAGGTTCTGCGGCGGATCAATACCTTGCGCGGCTGGGGATTGGTGCGCATGGTGCGGCACGATTCGGCCACCACGATCGTCGAGCCGATGCCTGGCGGAGGCTCCCAAACCCTGCGGCGGTGGGCGAACAGGTATTGTTCTGACGGCGATTCTTGCGGCAGACCAACAGCTCACGCCGACGACCAAATAAAAGTGGCCGCCAATTCGGAACCCCAAGAGGATGGGCAAATGGACGTAGCGACCGAACTGGGCGGAGTGGTGCTACAGAACGGCGGAGAATCCGTACACGAACTAGAAAGGACGCGCGTCCAAGGAACCGTTCTATGGTACCACCTGAAAAAGGGTTACGGGTTCATCAGCCCCGACGACGGTTCGAAGGAAGTGTTCGTACATTTCAATGACGTCCGACGTTCCGGCCTATCCTATCTCAAAAAACACCAGAGAGTGACCTTTGATTTGGTTCGCGTCAAAAGTGGAAAGCGAGCAGCGGTGAATTTGGACCTCACTGAAGATTTAGGCATTCCCGAAGGGAAGGTTGTCCGCCGGATTGCCGTTTCCCCTTGATTAGGGCCTCCGCGAACTGGAATTTTCCATGACTGCACGGAGCAGCGGAGGGGGACCGCAAGATTCCGGAGCGAAGGTGCGAGTGTCGCCAGGAACCCGGCTTGTGACAGGTAAGCAAGAGCCGCGCGGCGGCCTAATCAATGGTCGCACCTCGTGCGGCGACAAAGCGTGTAGTTCCTGATATGTCCGAAAGCTATGGAATCGGCTCCGAGCAGGGTGGTGATACGCTCACCGTATTCACCGAGGAAATCATGGCCAAGCGTCGAAGCCGCGATTAGAAGTGTCAATCCAGCAAGCCCGAATAAGTCAACCAACCAACTCTTATGCATTCGGCAGCCGATGGAGAGAGCAACGAAGCTGAGCGGGATAACCAGCCATAGCAACAATTCGTGAAACGATTCCTTTCCAATCCATCAGGAACTCGAGTGCACGATAGACAGTGGGCGGTCGGACCGAGTGAGAACCACGGAGTTTGAGCGCTTCGGCAAGCTCGTAGGCGCCCCTCGATCCTCGATTTTCCAATAGCAACTTCAGTACCAAGAGCCGCATCGCTGTAAGTCGCGCGCCCGATCGGCATCGATGTTCACCTCGGAGATGTCGTTGACGATAACCGCAACGCGCCGCCCCTGGCGGTTATTCATCAGCACGCGGTTCAGTAGCGTCGTTTTGCCCGCACCGAGAAAACCCGACAGCACGGCAACAAGAAGGCGGGTATCTTGAGCGTTCATGGCTTCATCTGCCTCCCTTACGAACTTAGCGATTGCGCGAGGGTCGTCGCGTTATGGCGCATCATGTCGAGATAGGTGGGCGCCGGGCCGCCCGGCCCTGAGAGCGCGCCGGGGTAGAGCGTGCCGCCGAAGGTGGCCCCGGTCTCGTTCGCGATCTGCTCTAGAAGGCGGGAGTCCATGATGCTCTCGATAAAAACGGCCGAAATACCCTCGTCTCGCATCTGCTCGATCAGGCGGGCGACATCCAGCGCCGAGGCCTCGGACTCGGTGCTCAGCCCCTGGGGCGCCAGGAAGGTCAGCCCATAATCGCGGCCGAAATACTGGAATGCGTCGTGCGAGGTAACGATGGTACGGCGGTCGGTCGGCAGGCTTGCCACGATCTCGCGGATGTCCGCGTCGAGCGCTTCGATCTCCGCCACATAGGCGGCGCGATTGCCATAGAAGGTCGAGGCGATCGCGGGTTCGGCCTTGGAGAGAGCCGCGGTGATGTTGTCCACGTAGGTCACAGCGTTCTTTAGGCTCTGCCATGCATGAGGGTCAAAGGCGCCGTGGTCGTGACCATCATGGTGGTCGTCCTGCTTTTCATCGGCATGATCGTCACGATTGTTCGCTTCGGCATGCTTCTTCCCGTGAACTTGGCCGGGGTCGTCCTTGCCGTAGTCGTCCTTGCCGTCGCCGTGATCGCGCTTGGCGTGGTCTCCGCCCTCGTGATGGTCTTCTACGTCTTCGAAGGCAATCGGTTCGATCCCTTCTGTCGCCACCACGCGCAGTCCATCGAAATCGGAAGCGTCGATCAGCCGGTCGAGCCAGCCTTCGAATTCAAGCCCGTTGACGATGAGCACCTGTGCTTCACTCACCGCACGAGCGTCGGCGGGGGTCGGCTTATAGACATGGGTATCGCCGTCGGGGCCCACGAGCGTCGTGACAGCCACATGCTTACCCCCGATACGCTCCACCATGTCGCCAAGGATCGAGAAGGTCGCAACGACAGGGATTGGCTCGGTCGACTGAGCCGCTACCCGTCCGGCGAGCAACAGGGCAAGGACGGCGGTTGCAGACTTGAGGAGGGTTCGGCGGGTCGTCATAGGATTTCCTTTCAGGCTTCGAAGTGGCGGCGCAGCAAGGCCTGCGCAACAAGACTATCCGACGGCCCGAGCACCAGCGACACCCCGTAGGCGATACCGGCCACGAGGATGATCGCCGGCCCGGACGGCAGGCTGTAATGGTAGGAGAGAAGCAGGCCGCTCAGGCTCGCCAGCATGGCAATCACGATTGCGACGAGGACGAGCCCGCCGATGCTGACGGCCCAGAAACGCGCAGCGGCGGCGGGCAGGATCATGATGCCGACCGCCATGAGCGTGCCGAGCGCATGGAACCCACCGACCAGGTTCAGCACAACAAGCGCGAGGAAGGTGAAATGCGTCACCGCGCTGAGCCCGCTGACCGAGCGTAGGAATTGCGGGTCGGCGCATTCCAGGACCAGGGGCCGGAACAGGGTCGCGAGGGTCAGCACCGACAGGCTCGCAATCGAACAGAGCAGGATCAGCGCCGCATCGTCGAGCGCCAGCACGGTGCCGAATAGCACATGCATCAGGTCCACGTTGCTACCGCGGGTCGAAATGATCAGCACGCCGAGCGCGAGCGAGATTAGGTAGAAGGCCGCGAGGCTGGCGTCCTCGCGCAGGGCTGTGACGCGGGAGACGAAGCCCGATAGCAGCGCAACCGCCATGCCGGCGATCAGTCCTCCGACGGTCATGGCGCCGAGCGACAGGCCTGCCACGAGATAGCCGACGGCGGCGCCGGGCAGGATTGCACACGCCATCGCGTCACCGGTCAGACTCATGCGACGCAGCATTAGGAAGACGCCCACTGGTGTTGCACCGACCGAGATCGCGATGCAGCCGAGCAGCGCGCGGCGCATGAAGCCGAAATCGGCGAAGGGCTGAAAAATGGCGTCCCAGATCATGTTGCGCTCCGTCCGCAGACATGTGGCGGGCCTGCGCAGGCCTCACACAACTGGCGAGCGCGGAACTGGTTTTCGGCGGTTAGGACCTGTTCCGTTGGCCCATAGGCGACGAGCTTGCGCGCCAGCAAAAGTGTCTCGGGGAAATGCATGCGGACCGTCTCCACGTCGTGCAGTACCGCGAGCACTGTGCGCCCCTCGCCATGCCAACGCCGGACCACGTCGATCAGATCAGCCGCGGTACGGGCGTCGATCGCGGTGAAGGGTTCGTCCAGCAGCACGAGCCGAGCATCCTGCAGCAGAAGCCGCGCGAACAGCGCGCGCTGCATCTGACCACCCGACAGCGACCCGATGGGGCGGGATTCGAACCCTGTCAGACCCACAGCCGCAATCGCGGCGTCGACGCGTGCCCGACGCTCCCTTCCGAGCCATCCAAAGGGACCGATCTCGCGCCAAAGTCCCATGGCGACAAGGTCGACCACCGAAAGCGGGAACGTCCGGTCGATATCCGATTGTTGGGGCAGATTGGCGATGTCTTTGCGGCTCAGCGAGCCGAACGCCACCCGGCCCTCCAGTGGCTCGAGCGCTCCGATCACTCCCTTCAGCAGGGTCGACTTGCCCGCACCGTTGGGACCGACGACGGCTGTAAGGCTCCCCTGGGCTATCTCGGCCTGAAGATGATGCACCGCCGGATGACGGTCATAGCCCAGCGTGAGGTTCTGGAAGGCGAGCGCAGTGTTCATAGCGCCCCGGGCGTCGAGGTAGCCAAGAAGAACCCCGCCCAGAGCGCCGCCACGATGAGCGTCGCGCCGGCCAGACGGGGTCCTACGCCGAGAAGCAGCAGACGAAATATGGCCCGTCGCGCCATCATGCGGGCGCCTGCCCGGTGCCCCATGAACCGCAAACTCCGTGGACCTTGATCATATGACGCATAGGCGTGAATCCGGATTTGCCGATGATGCTTCAGAGCTTCTTCGGCAAGTCAGGGGCGACGCTTTCCTCCACGGTCCCGCAGTCATCGCAGATCGACAGGATCGAAGCATGTTGGTGGGAGGCGCACTGACAGGCAATGTAGGCGTTCAGCGACTCGAGGCGATGCACGCGCCCGCACTCCGCCAGCGCGGGCAGCGCCCGGTAGATCGTTGCCGGTGCGATTTTCGGATTGGCCTCGGGCAACTCTCCCAAAACATCGTAAGCTGACAGCGGGCCGCAGCTCCGGCGCAGAACCGCTTGCACCTCCGCCTGCAACTTATCTATTCGCTTGCTGATAGGTTGCCCCCATCTCACGTTCGTGGACTCGTTATATTATATTATAACATAACACAAGAGCTAACAACTTTCGGCCAACCTCCGCTTCCCACCCGAAGCGGTCAGTTTACTTCAGGCGGGAAGCGGAGTTTTCAGGAGCTATTTGGGTTCCGGCAGCCGATGGAGAGAGCAACGAAGCTGAGCGGGATAACCAGCCATAGCAACAATTCGTGAAACGATTCCTGTCCAAATATGGTTGCGCCCAACGCTAGAAATACAATGAGCAGAAGCGGCAGGTAGAGGCAGTGCATCGCACATATCGCTGACGTCGATACAGCGAATAAGAAGACGTTCCATCAAGCAGCTGTTTTGACATGACAGGTTGAGGGAAGCGGAATACTTCCGAGATTCACGCAACAAGACGGCAAACACGAATTCAGTTTCAGCACCTTACGCCGACACCTGTTGTTACGTTGGCCTCGTCTTCGGCCAAGCAGTGTTTGCAAGTGCCCTCGACCTCGACCACGCGCCGCGCCACACTAAATTCTAATAGAGTGGCGTCCTCGGATATCAGACGCTCAAGCCGTTGATCCTCAAGTTCGACTGATTCCTCGCAGCTTCCGCAAATGAAAAATATGCAAATATGTCTGCGTTCCGGATGGGCGCAAGGGATGTAGGCATTCCTGCTTTCGATCTTCGAGACGAGTCCCTGTTCCATCAGGAAATCGAGCGCACGATAAACAGTGGGCGGTCGGACCGAGTGAGCACCACGGAGCTTGAGCGCTTCGGCAAGCTCGTAGGCGCCCCTCGGTCCTCGGTTTTCCAATAGCAACTTCAGTGTCAGGAGCCGCATCTTTGTAAGTCGCGCGCCGCGAGAGCCGCAAATTGACACTGCCAACGCGAGCCTTTCATCCGGATCGCGCTGTCCGCGACAATCTGGGTCTGCACAGGGCTGGGGCGAAAGGGCCGTCATGGTCACGTCCCTAATTGCACATCACTATAGCAACGCTATAACATAGCATTTAGGAATTCAACAACCTTGTGCCAGCCATAGCTGGCCGAGCCTCGTAGGAAGGGTTCGAGATGGATGGAGTGGTGGCCGAAAGCCGACCAACGGGTTCAATACGCTCAAAGCTGTATGTGTCCAAGCGGCCTAAACAATCGGAGGCGGAAGCAGCGGTCCGCACTTTGATCGAATGGGCTGGCGACGATCCGGACCGGGAGGGGTTGAGAGGGACGCCTGAGCGTGTTGTGCGCGCCTACGAGGAGTTCTTCGCCGGTTACCGCGAAGATCCGATCGCTTTGCTCGCCACGACCTTCGTAGAGACAGCGGCTTGCGACGAAGTGATTATCTTGCGCGACATCCGTCTCGAATCCCACTGTGAACACCATATCGTCCCCATCCTAGGCAAAGTCCATGTCGGATATCTGCCGGCAGGCCGGGTCGTCGGAATTTCCAAGCTTGCACGCCTTGTCGAAGTCTTCGCCAAGCGGATGCAAATCCAGGAGGCACTGACCACCCAAATTGCCGACACCATACAGGACGTGCTGAGTCCGCGCGGGGTCGGTGTTGTCATTGAAGCCGCCCATCAATGCATGACAACTCGCGGTATCCGAAAGCCGGGGGTCAGTATGGTAACCAGCCGGATGCTTGGCTGCTTTCGCGACGACCCGACCTCACGGCAGGAATTCTTGATGATGATCGGTAGCCTCGGGAGCACCTCTCATTGTTTGTAACAAGTCTGTCGAGAAGGGTAGCGCGCTATTCGCGGCCCGCACCACGGTCAAGCCGGTCGAGGAGGGTGTCGCGCTGGCACCAAGGTTCGATATTGACGGCCTTAGGCGATGAATGCGGCGTACGGCGATAAGTATGGCCGCATGTGGCGACCCGACCCAAAGCACTGGACCACAAGCTCAATCCTCATCCTATTTCTCGTTATCCTCAGCCACTACGCCTTCGCAACAGATAGAAAATCCGATAACGATAGTAAAATCTTCGTCCCCGGGGAGCGCCCGTTCGACGCGGTGAATATTTTTGGGGACCTGGGCCGATCGATCCGACCGTCGAATACACTAGAAAACAAGATTTGGTGGGAACGCATGATACGGGGGGAAGTGGGGAAGGACCGATTCCTCATTCTTTGCGCATTGAAAGACGGTAACTGGAAATCACTTGGCGATATTCGAACGTCCGTTGAATTTCAGTCACGTGAATCCTATCCAGCGGATAGATTGCAAAAAATGCTCGTTCTTATGTCTATGTGTCCTTCCGACCAGCACCCGTATCGCCACCGAAAGGAATTACCCGCCGGAGAAGGTTGGCTCGAAAAGAATCCGGAAGCCAGCCTCAACGGTATTACCACCGAGTGGCGCATCGCGCCCAGTGTTTTGCCTCTCTTGTATTTCTTGTTGATGAGCTGCCCTAACGACGATAGGTGCGGATAACAACGGTATCGAATTGCGTTAATCAATGAGGGGAGGCGTCGAAACCGCCTTTAGCGGCCCGAACCAATAACGAACCTACTTGCCGAAAAATGCGCCCCGAATTACCGCAGCGGGCCAATAACTCCCCGTCAATGGTCCCGTTCGTAATTGGATGTGCCTCAGCACTATCGGTCGTACCAAGACGCGATAGCTCCGCTCACCTAGCGGCGCCTTAAGCGCGTGTTTGTGGTTCATGCAAAATTGGTGGATCAAGAATGGTGCGATATACTCGAGGGGCGCGCGTTACCGCCTTTGCCGTCTGGTTGGTAGCAATGGCGACCGCTACTCCATCGTTGGCAAGCAATTTATATGGCCTGAAGAGCGAATTTCAATTTGTTGGCAACATTGTTGGATAGGCCGCCCAACTGCCAAGAGTGGGAATCTAAGTATGACTCGTTTCTCGTTCACGACATTTCTTTTGTTTGCTTTGGCAGTGCCAGCGGCTATTGCCGAAGTCGCGCAGGAAATCACGTGGGACAACCTCGTACCACCATTGCCACCATTGGAAGACCCATTCGCGCATTTAACTGCGCTTCAACGCTTCGACCTCGAATATCTCGCCGATATCCGTAGATTTCAGTTCGACGATTTGGGGTCAGAGGACTCCCATTATGCGGAAGAGGTGGTCGAATTGACGCAAAGGCTCGAAGAAGAAGGCCTCGACGTCGGGTCTTTGTTGGCAAAATTTGCGGCGATTGAAGCGCAAATCCTTATGCGAAACGAAGCGGTTGTTGGAGAGTTAGAAGGCCAGCTGGTCCGGCTCGCTGGTTATGCGCTTCCCCTGGAATTCAGCGAAACCGGAGTTATCGAGTTTCTTCTGGTTCCATATATCGGCGCCTGTATTCACGTTCCGCCGCCACCACCAAACCAGATGGTCTTCGTACGCCTGAATCAGATTTTTCACGCGGACAATCTTTACACCCCGGTATGGGTGACCGGTCGATTGTCACTCAAACCTTCGATCAAAGAACTCTCATACGTTGATGGTCAGTCCAACGTTGACGTTGGGTACAGTTTGGAAGGTACGACGGTCGAGCCCTACGAGAGATAAGAGCGAAGTTTTTCCCAACGACGACCACAGCCAAGCCCAATAGTTTTCCCGGACCAAGAGGTATTGAATTCGGAGCCGATTGCAATATTATATCGTTTCTATTTTCGAACCAGATTTATCGCGTAAACGTCTAATGGGAGGGGAAAGAGGAAGAATGGAATTCAGAATTTGTCCCCAGCGTCCCACCGTGCAGCCGTTCGCTGTTTTGTCGGGTGTGGTGGCGCTGTCTGTTGCGATTGTCACCGAAGGTGTCTCGGAAGACCGCATACACGATGCCCACATGCATGGTGTCAGCCGCCTCAACATCGCGATTGAAGAGAATACGGTTGAGATGGAGCTTCTTTCGCCCGGTGCCAACATCGTCGGATTCGAGCACGCGGCCGAGACGGCGGAAGACAAGGCACTCGTCGCACGTGCCACTGCTCTCCTGCACGATGGCGATACGCTATTCGCGTTTCCTTCTGGTGCAAAGTGCCTTTTGCAGGCGACCGAGGTCGAGTCCGTCCTGATTGAAGAGGATCACGGTGACCACGACGAACATGAAACTCACGAGAGCGACGAGCATACTGACGAGCATGCGGACGAGCATGAAACTCACGAGAACGACGAACATGCGGACGAGCATAACGATGAACATAGCGACGACGCAGATCACGCCGAGTTCCACGCCCGCTATCACTTTCAATGCGGTCAACCCGAACAGCTAGAGCATATCGACGTCAAGCTGTTCGAGCATTTTCCGGGGACTAACGAATTGGAGGTTCAAACGATTTCGCCCAACGGCCAAGGCGCCTACGAATTGACACCGGCCTCACCGCGGCTGAATTTCTAGCCCGCTTGCAATTAAACCGATGGAATCGAATGCCTCTTTGGCTACTGCGATGGAGCATGTCTCCAATGTTCATGCTTACCCAGCCTATCGTCGATTGCTGGCCGACGGAATGATTGTGTGAGCGTAGTAGCTGTAACCGGTATTGGGATTTACCGACTGTACTCTGGAGGTAGTAGGGAGTTCCGAATTGGGTCAGATTGACCCTTGGCGGTACCGGTAATCGACCGGCAGCTCGTTGGGGTCTTCCCGCCGTGGCCGGATACGGACAGCATCGACGGTCGTTTGCCATCAAGAGACCTTCATCGTAACGGAAGTGGATCGTTTTCCGATAGTCCAACCCATGAGTGATAGTTGTTGCCACGGACACTTGAACGCACAGGCGCTGGAAGCGGGGCAACGCCGAGTTTTGACTTGGGTGCTCGTGATCAATGTCCTTGCCTTTTTAATTATGGTCGCTGGCGCAGTGTTCAGTGGTTCCTCGTCGTTACTTTCGGGAACTTTAGACAATCTCGGTGATGCGCTGACCTGTGCACTGAGCCTGGCCGTTGTCGGGGCAGGCCGTATAGCCAAAGCGCGCGTCGCATTTTTGAAGGGATTGCTCATCTTGGGTGCTGCGCTTGCGGTAGCCGTCCATATAGGGTGGCACCTATCCCACGTCGATCCACCATTAGATAATCTCGGCGACGCGCTGATCTTTGCGCTGTGCTTGGCCGTTGTCGGGGCAGGCCGCATAGCCAAAGCTCACGTTACATTATTGAAGGGATTGCTCATCTTGGGTGCCGCGCTTGCGGTAGCCGTCCATTTAGGGTGGCACCTATCCCACCTCGATCCACCAATTATCGGAACGATGGGTGTCGCTGCGATCCTTAATTTGGCCGCGAATTTACTATGTTTGCGATTGTTGTATCCCTACCGCAACGGCGACGTGAATATGACCTCAGTATGGGAATGCTCACGAAACGATGTGATTGAAGGTATTGCTGTGATCGCCGCCGCTCTCCTGGTGTGGACGCTTGATTCTGGATGGCCTGATGTATTTTTTGCAATCGTTTTGCTGACCGTATTCTTGCGATCTGCAATCCGTGTTCTCTCAAGCGCCTGGCGAGAGCTGTTTCCAGCACATTCACTCAGCTAGAGGCTGCTCCCGGTCGGATAATCAATCTACCGGCAGCTCGTTGGGGTATTTCCGCCGTGCACGACGACGACTTGGCACGGGAAGAATTAGCCACAATCAGTCATTCCATATCATACCTGGGCAAAGCGCTTTTTGTCCTTGCTACCCTACTCTGCATTCACCCTGAGTTCATGGTCTGCATCCTATGAGGGATTGAGCGGGACGGTATGGCAATGCTTCCTGAAAAATATATGGATCTACGAATTTGTTATGTTATAACGTTACATATTATTCCAAGAGAGCTTGAGTTTTTTCTGCCTCGTACGCGACACTGTCTGGCCTCAGAGAGCGAAGGGCCACGCTGGAGGTGTTCCTCGACGACCCGGACGTGCCGCCCGACACCAACCGGATCGAGAACAAGCTGCGGCCGGCCAAGCTCGGCCAGCGCAACTGGCTGTTCGCCTGGACCGAGCTCGGCGCCGAGAACATCGGGATCGTCAACGGCCTGCTCGCCACCTGCCGGATGCAGGGCGTCGACCCCCGCATCTGGTTGACCGACGTCCTGCTGCGCATCGACACCCACCCGGCCAGCCGGGTCGACGAGCTGACCCCGAGGCGGTGGAAGACGCTGTTCGCCGACGATCCGTTGACCTCCGATGTCGCGGCCGCCACGGCGGGGCGGCTTCACGCCGCCGCCAAGGGGGCGGCATAGCGCTTGCGGTGACGCCGGACGGTGATGTCGATCCCCTCCGCCGAAAGCTCGGTCCGCGACAGCGACAGCGACTTCC
>JAAXGF010000091.1 GCA_012267605.1 Alphaproteobacteria bacterium
GATACGCTTATTGGCGGCAACGGTGCCGATACCTTTTTCTACGAATTCATCGCCAATCTTACCGATATCCAGGGGAACGGTCCGGCGGCTGTCGCAGGAGACTTGATATCTGATTTCCAGTCCGGCGTGGATGTCATCGAATTTACTGACGGTGAGTTTAACCCGACAGGAATGCTCGACCCCGTGGTCGAGGGGATCAACTTTAGCACTATCGGTGAGGTGTACGAGGGCACGAACGCAACGTCGTCGGAATTTGGACTTGGCCACGAATCCTTCATATTCGATAGCACTGGCACGCTCTACTACGATCCGAATGGCGCCGCCGCGGGATACAGTGTCGTGGCAGAATCACAGGGTGACGCGATTCAAGCGACCGACATAAATATTGTAGGGGGAGGGGCATAGCGCTTCCTTAAACCGATTCTACAGAACTGACGGTATCCACGTCGCACGAAGTGTACGGGTTGACCGCAGGCGCGGGAGCGCGCAGATTTGCACCTTGGCCAATCAACGCTGGCGGTTATGAACACGGCATGAGCACGGCAAAAAACCAAGTCAGCCCACCTGAATTTGGTCCAGCGTTCCAACAGACGCTCGGCGATCTTTTCGCTTGGCGCCGCGACGTGCGCCGGTTTCGCACTGACCCCGTACCCGCCGAGCTTTTGGACCGGATATTTGACATGGCCTGTTTGTCCCCTTCGGTGGGCAACAGCCAACCGTGGCGTTTTGTCACCGTCGATGAGCCTGCCCGCCGACAGGAGGTGTCACGGGATTTCGAAAGCGCCAACGACGCTGCACTTCAGGGCTATCAAGGCGAACGCGCGAAACTTTACGCGTCCCTGAAGCTGGCTGGCCTCAAGGAAGCACCGATTCACCTTGCAGTGTTCTCGGACGAAGAAACGGCGCAAGGACACGGATTGGGGCAGGCAACGATGCCGGAGACCTTGCGTTATTCGACGGTGACGGCGGTTTACGGCCTATGGCTCGCGGCACGTGCATTTGGAGTCGGTGTTGGATGGGTATCGATCATCCACCCGGAGACGGTGACAGGGCTCTTAGACGTGCCGGAAAGCTGGACCCTTGTCGCCTATTTGTGCGTTGGCTGGCCCCTCCAAGAGCAGGTCAAACCCGAACTTGCCGTCGCCGGGTGGCAATCGCGCGAATCCCTATGCAGGCAGATTCTCCGCCGCTGAACGATTGTTCCAAGCCGTCCGGCTCGAACAACCCTGTCAGGCCACCGAGACGATGCCTTGCTTTTGAAACAAGTCGGCGAGTTCGCCGCTCTCGAACATTTCTCGAACGATGTCGCAGCCGCCGATGAATTCGCCTTTGATGTAAAGCTGGGGAATTGTCGGCCAGTCACTGAATTTTTTAATTCCGTCGCGCAATGAAGGGTCGGACAATACATCGATACCTCTAAACTTGACCTTCATTTCGCTCAAAATCTGAACAACGGCGGCGGAAAATCCGCACTGCGGAAATACCGGGCTGCCTTTCATGTAAACAACGACATCGTTGCTCGCGACGTCATTTTTTATTCGCTCGAAAACCGGGTTCTCCATATCCATTCCATTACCCCTTGGGCCAAAATCGTTTGGCACCGTTATTGGATGATTTTTCGTACGACGCCATTCAGGTTTCGTCCGGTACGCTCGTCTGCAGGGCTAAGGCATGCAGATTATCACCCATGCGGCCACGCAATGCCTTGTACACCATCTGGTGTTGCTGAACTCTGGACTTGCCGCGAAAGGCTTCGGAGACCACGTGCGCAGCATAATGGTCACCGTCGCCGCGCAAATCTTCAATATTCACGCGGGCATCGGGAAGTGATTCACAAATTAAGCGTTCGATCTCCTCCGCCGCCATCGCCATCGCGTTCCATCCTTTCCGGCGGGTCTCGATGACCATCACCAAAAATCCTCGCCGGTTCGATCTTGAGTTACCCCTCGTCCATGTAGCGGGGCAACCAGGCCTCGTGCGCTTGGCGAAGCATAGTTAGCGATATAGGGCGGGCGCCCGACACTGTCAACGCGTCGCCGCCGGCGCGCCCGATCTCCTGCGCCGGTATATTGAAATCTGATGCGGTAGCCAGGACATCTCGTGCGCTGGATGCAGTCGTTGCGACAATGAAACGCGCCTGATCCTCGGCGAATAGCCAAACGTGTGTGGCCGGTGCGGATGGCACATCCAACGTCACACCCAAGTTCCCTGCGAGCGCCATTTCGGCGAGAGCAACGTACAAGCCACCATCGGAAACATCGTGACACGCGTTGATTAAGTCACGATCGATCAGTTGATGCACGAGATCTCCGACACGCCGTTCCATCGCCAAATCGATCGGTGGAGGCGCGGCGGACTCGGCGTGCGCGATTTCGCGAGCGTACAGGGAAGCGCCGAGGTTGCCATGAGTCTCACCGATGAGCAGCAACACGTCGCCATCACCTTTGATAGCTAAGGTTTTCATATGGTCGAGATCCGCAATGACACCAACGGCCCCGATCATTGGAGTCGGGTGGATCGCCCGACCGTTGGTTTCGTTATAAAAAGAAACGTTCCCCGAGACCACGGGAAGATCGAGAGCTTGGCAAGCGCGGACCATGCCTCGGATACATCCGACAAATTGCCCCATTACCTCGGGTCGTTCGGGGTTGCCAAAATTGAGACAATCGGTAATTGCCAGAGGCCGCGCACCAACGGCGACGAGATTGCGAAAAGCTTCTGCAACGGCCTGGGCGCCGCCGGTTTCGGGGTCGGCGGAACAATAGCGCGGCGTGCAATCGGTAGTTAAAGCCAAACCCTTGTTGCTGCCGTGCACGCGCACCACCGCTGCGTCGCCGCCAGGGCCCTGCACCGTATCGGCCATGACCATGCTGTCGTACTGTTGCCAAATCCATCGTTTGCTGCACAGATCGGGACCACCCATCAATTGCAACAAGCAACGGTTGACATCCTCGGGTGGCGGGGGCGGAGCCAGCTTGCAAAGGGGCGGAACCGACGCCCAATTTCGATCGTATACTGGTGCATTCTCGACCAATGGGGCGATCGCCATGTCCGCCGCCAAGGCGCCGTCCCGCCGCACCGACAAACGTTGGCGGTCGGTGATCTTACCAATGACAGAAAAATCCAGTTCCCATTTTTCGAAGATGGCGCGGGCCACGTTGCTCTTTTCGGGCCGCAACACCATGAGCATCCGTTCCTGGCTTTCCGAGAGCATTATCTCGTAGGCGTTCATAGCGTCTTCTCGTAACGGGATCCGGTCGAGATCGAGGTCTATGCCGACGCCACCCTTGGCCGCCATCTCGCTCGCCGAGGAGGTGAGTCCGGCGGCGCCCATGTCCTGTATGGCGACCACGGCGTCGGTTGCCATAAGCTCAAGACACGCCTCGATCAGCAGCTTTTCGGTGAAGGGATCGCCAACCTGTACGGTTGGGCGGCGAGCGTCGATGCCTTCGTCGAATTCAGCCGAAGCCATGGTTGCGCCATGGATGCCGTCGCGCCCGGTTTTGGCACCGACGTAAACCACTGGGTTTCCCGGCCCCGAGGCCTTGGCGTAAAACACCCGATCCTTGTCGGCCACACCCACGGCCATGGCGTTGACCAAAATGTTGCCGTTGTATGCGTCGTCGAAACTGCAGGCGCCACCCACCGTGGGGACACCGACACAATTTCCGTACCCCCCGATCCCGTTCACCACCCCGGCCACCAGGTGTTGGGTTTTTTCGTGTTGGGGGTTACCGAACCATAGCGCGTTTAGAGTAGCCACCGGCCTTGCGCCCATAGTGAACACGTCGCGTAGAATTCCACCTACGCCGGTCGCGGCACCCTGAGTAGGCTCTATAAACGACGGATGATTGTGGCTTTCCATTTTGAACACAGCGACTTGGCCGTCGCCAATGTCGACAATGCCCGCATTCTCGCCCGGTCCGTGCACAACCCAGGGCGCCGTCGTAGGTAACTCGCCCAGCCAACGTTTTGATGATTTGTACGAGCAATGTTCGCTCCACAAGGCCGCTAAGATACCGAGCTCGACCAAGTTTGGCTCGCGCCCTATGAGCGCCTTGGCCCGCGTGAACTCGGCCTCGGTTAAACCATGGGCCGCAATCGTTTCCGCCGTGATCATGACAGACTCGCCAGTAGGGCGTCGAATAAGGCGTGACCATCGCAGCCGCCCAGGCGCGAATCAGCCGCGCGTTCGGGATGCGGCATCAGTGCAAGAACGTTGCGTGACTGATTGAATACACCAGCGATGTTCCGTGACGAGCCATTGGGATTGTCAGCGTCCGTTACCGCACCATCAGCCGAGCAATATCGAAAAGCGATCTGTCCCTCGCCTTCGAGCCGGTTTAGCGTTTCTTCATCGGCGTAATAGTTGCCGTCGTGGTGAGCGATAGGATAGCGGACGATCTGGCCATTCTGGTACCCGGAGGTGAAACGGCTATCCGAGTTCTCGACCCGCAGATCGACGTCACGGCAAATAAACTTCCGATTTTCGTTGGCGATCAAGCCGCCAGGGACCAAACCAGCTTCCGCCGCAATTTGAAAACCGTTGCAAATCGCTAGTATCGGTATTCCTGCCTGTGCCGCCTCGACCACAGCCCGCATCACCGGAGAATGGGCCGCCATAGCACCGCTGCGCAAATAATCACCATACGAATAGCCGCCGGGAAGAACAATGAGATCGAGTGCCGGCAACGTGTTTTCCCGATGCCAGATCATTGATGGCTCGCCGCCACTCTGTCTCGGGGACAACGCCACCTGCACGTCACGGTCACAGTTGGATCCGGGAAAAACAATGACGCCTAGGTTCATGGCGGAAATTTAGAACGTGATACCGGCGGAAGAGTTAGGAAATGGGACCTGTCGTAAACCTAGGGGAGACGACCGATCTGTGTCTACGCCCTTATCCGTTGGATTCGAGGCTAAGAAAATACGCTAGGCGATGGTAGAGGGCGGTGAGCGCCCGGCGGCAGACCGCGAATTCACGCCAGCAGTAATCAGCACGCACACGATCCACTCGGCCAGCGGCCATCTCGTCGAGTTCACGCGTTACCCGGTCATAAATCCGTTGCCGCCGTCGAATTGCTGCACAACATTGGATAAATCCCCTATACCGGCTGGCCGCGTCCCGAAGTTCGGCCGGAATTGCGCCATCGTACTGATATTCTACATATCCTGCACGATATGGAACGTGATGATCAATTCTTTTCAAGCTCATTTCAACCCACACCACCATCCAAAGATGGGAAATTTCCCAATTTTGAACTGGGCTGTCAATAGGTTGGCTTCTGAGTTAATAATTCCACAAAGATCTTGCGCTACTTTCATATTGCTGAGAATGTAACCACCTAGTTGTCAAAGCCCCGGCCAATTGGCCGGGGCCTTTTTGTTCCTGAATTCCGAGAAAGCGCCAAGTAGAATTGCGTTGCGCGCAGAAAAAAAGAGGGCCGGTCTTTGGTGGAAAAGACCGACCCTGTGAAGTAGGGGAATGGTTGTCGCGCACCAAGCTCTCCATAGTGCGCGAGATTGGTCTACACAAGATTCGTTAATAAATTACATATGCCATATCGCAATTATTCTAAAATAGCTAATTAGACTAGCCATGTGCTCTTGGATAGGGTGAAGCTTTGAATTCTCCCCGAATCCCTCGTATCAACCCGCCGACGCTGTGCGGTAATTGGCTTTGCGGAAAGAAAAACGAAGATCGGGTTGTGGACACAATCGAGCACCCTATAGATTGAAAATTTCTGCGTGATACGGAATACCGCGTTGCGAAAGTGTGGAGAACGGGTCAGGTTTGTTGAACGGAGGCTTGTGGAAGCTATCCGTACTGCCTGCGATCAAGGGAAGGGCGTGTTGTGTCCCCGAACAATGTGCTTCCAGCGAACGTGATGTAATTGTTATGAAGCAATCGGATACTGCCGAGCCCTCGAGAACGGATGTGGAATCTCCGGCACCTGGTGTATCGAAAGAGGGTGGAGGCGCCGTGAATTCTTCGGTGAGAACTGATCTGACGGTCGTCGTGCCGACATTTCGCGAACGTGAGAATATTCGGCCTCTTTTGGAGAAATTATCCTCGGTGCTATCCGGGTTATCTTGGGAGGTCATTTTTGTCGACGATGATTCGGGCGATGGAACCGCTGAGCTAGTGCGCGAAATCGCCGGTGGCGACCCTCGGGTTCGTTGCATACAGCGGATTGGCCGCCGTGGTCTGTCCTCCGCCTGCATTGAGGGTATGCTTTCGAGCTCGGCAAAATACCTGGCCGTGATGGACGCAGATCTACAGCATGACGAGAGTCTGTTACCCGCGATGCACAGCGCGCTAGTATCGGAAGACTTGGACATCATCGTCGGCAGCCGCTACGTTGCCGGAGGAGGCGTTGGCGAATGGGATCGCTCACGCCTATGGGTGAGTCGCTTCGCCAGCCGGTTGAGCCGGGCAGTGATCAAGGCCGAGCTTAGCGACCCCATGAGCGGCTTTTTCATGCTGCCCCGCGAAGTGTTTCAAGACATTGTGCGCCGTTTATCGGGGATAGGATTCAAGATCCTAATGGATATATTTGCATCCAGCCGACGGCCTCTAAGATTCCGGGAACTACCTTACACTTTCCGTACACGTTTCGCCGGTGAAAGCAAGCTTGACACCCTGGTGGCGTGGGAATTCGTGATGCTGCTGTTGGACAAGTTGGTCGGGCATATTATACCTGTAAGGTTTATTCTTTTTGCCTCGGTTGGCGGTCTTGGCCTATTGATTCACCTCGCGGTGCTTTACGTCTGTTTGCACCTGGTGGGGTTGAGTTTCGTGATGTCGCAGGCGACCGCCACGATGGTGGCGATGACAACCAATTACGCCATTAACAATGTCTTTACCTACCGCGACAAACGCTTGACAGGTATGCGATTTAGCCTGGGCTTGCTGACATTTTACATGGTCTGCGGATTTGGTGCGGTGGCCAATGTCGGTATCGCCAATTTCGTCTACTGGCTCGACAAGGCGTGGTGGCTAGCCGGCGTTACGGGCGCGATTGTCGGCGCTGTATGGAATTACGCCGTAACCTCCGTCTTTATCTGGACCAAACCCAAGAAGGCCTAAAAAATGGGAATTATATACTTGACCG
>JAAXGF010000217.1 GCA_012267605.1 Alphaproteobacteria bacterium
GAATTCCTCGGCTTCGCGGCACCGCTGCTGCGCGAGGCGTTCGGCGGCAGCGGTCCGGCCTGGTCGGTGGACAATCTGTTCCGCGTGTATACGCGGGTTAAGCCAGATTTTATTCGGGTCGACGCCGATGAAGTTACCTACCCGCTACACGTAATGTTGCGTTACCGGTTGGAAAGGGCATTGATTGCCGGGGACTTGGCCGTGGCCGACCTGCCCGGCGCTTGGAACGATGGCATGAACGACTTGTTGGGTATTCGCCCGCCCGACGACAGTCGAGGTTGTTTGCAAGACATTCACTGGGCGATGGGTTTGTACGGATATTTTCCGACCTATACATTGGGCGCGATGACTGCGGCGCAACTCTTTGCCTCGGCCTGCCGCGCCGACGCAAATATCAAGCCGGCCATCGCGGCCGGTAACTTCGCGCCGCTGATCACTTGGCTGCGTACCAATGTTCATGCGCTCGGGTCGTTTCTACCCGGTCCAGAGCTGATCGCCCGGGCGAGCGGGCGTCCACTGGGCACCGAGGCATATAAGGCTCATTTGAAGAAGAGGTATCTTCCTTGTTGAAATTGGTTCGCCCTGAACTTCAGTCGTTCGCGCCCTAGGGAACAACGGCCGGAAAATAGTCATGGAATACGTCAGTACCCGCGGGGATACGCGCCCGCTCCCGTTCGACGACGTGCTCCTGGACGGCATGGCGGCGGATGGTGGCCTTTTCGTACCGCGCGCCTGGCCCCAATTCGGCACTGACGACATCGCCGCCCTTGGCGATCTCCCGTACGACGAGGCTGCCGTGCGCGTTATGGCACCCTTTGTCGGAGATGCCATTCCAGCCGAGAAATTCCGCGCCTTGGTATCGCAAAGCTACGCCGAGTTCGGCCACCATTGCGTCGCGCCGCTGCGTCAAATCGGTCCCGGCGAATGGCTGCTAGAGTTGTTTCATGGCCCGACCTTGGCGTTCAAGGATATCGCCCTGCAGCTCCTCGGGCGCTTGTTCGATCATTTGCTCGCCGTCCGCGGCCGCCGGGCGACGATTGTCGGCGCCACATCTGGGGACACCGGGTCCGCCGCGATCGCGGCTTGTGGTGGGCGGGAGAACATGGACGTCTTTATCCTCCACCCGCGTGGCCGGGTCAGCGACGTCCAACGCCGCCAAATGACCACGGTCGAGGACGACAACGTCCATAATATCGCTGTCGAGGGCACGTTCGATGACTGTCAAGCGTTGGTCAAGGCGGCCTTCGCCGACGAGGATTTTCGCCGCACGCACCACCTATCGGCGGTGAATTCCATTAATTGGGCGCGGGTGATGGCTCAGACGGTTTATTACTTTACCGCTGCCGCTTCGCTCGGCGCGCCAAACGCCCGTGTCTCGTTCGCCGTGCCGACGGGAAATTTCGGCGACGTTTACGCCGGCTACGCAGCGAACCGCATGGGGTTGCCGATCGGCCGTCTGATCGTGGCCACCAACGTCAACGATATTCTGACTCGTTTCTTTGCATCGGGCGCCTATCGCCCTGGTTCGGTGTCGAAAACCCTAAGCCCGAGCATGGACATTCAAGTAGCGAGCAATTTCGAGCGCCTTTTGTTTGAGCTGGTTGGTCGGGATGGTGCTGCCGTCGCCGCGTTTATGGCCGAGCTACGCGAGAAGGGCGTTTTTACCGTGCCTTCCGAGGCCCTTTCAACGGTTGCCGACTTGTTCACCGCCCATCGGCTCGACGATGCGGGAACGGTTGCTGAAATCAAACGGGTGAATGATTCGACAGGAGTTCTCATTGACCCGCACACGGCGATTGGCGTCAACGCTGGACGGCGCGAGGCGGGGTGCCCAATGGTCGCGCTAGCGACCGCACACCCGGCCAAGTTTCCCGAGGCGGTGGAACAGGCGGCGGGGTGTCCGCCACCGCTGCCGGATCAGCTGAAAAGTATTTTCGACCGGCGTGAACGGTACGAGGTCTTGCCAAACTCGCGCGAAGCCTTACAAGAGTTCATTCGGCAACGCGCGCGCGCGTAAAATCCGGTAACCGCGATAATCACGCTGCGATAGGCACGAGTTATGAGCCTGCGAATTACCACTCTGGACAACGGAATACGGATCGTTTCCGATCCCATGGAGGGACTTGAAACCACCGCGCTCGGGGTATGGGTGGACGTTGGCGCCCGCTTCGAGACGGCGCAGTTGAACGGCGTTTCCCACTTCCTCGAACACATGGCGTTCAAGGGCACGCAGCGGCGCAGCGCCTTGGCGATCGCCGAGGAGATCGAGGCCGTCGGCGGCCATTTGAACGCCTATACATCGCGGGAAAACACCGCTTATGTGGCACGGGTTCTCAAGGAGCATGTGCCGCTCGCCGTTGATATCCTCGGCGATATTTTGCGCAATTCGACGATACCCGACGACGAGGTCGAGCGCGAACGCCAGGTGATCATTCAGGAAATCGGTCAGACCCTCGATGCGCCGGATGATCTCGTCTTCGATCTCTTCCAAGAGGGCGCGTATCCCGACCAACCCCTCGGCCGTTCGATCCTTGGCACCTCCGAAGGGGTCGGGCAAATGACCCGCGATTCGATCGCCGGCTATATGGATGAAAAATACGGCGCTGACCGCATGGTTGTGGTTGCCTCCGGGCGGGTCGATCACGATCACTTCGTCGCCCTGTGCGAGGATGCCTTTGGCGGTTTGGCGCGCCGTGGTCCTTTGCAAGCGGCGCCCGCTCGCTACGAGGGTGGCGATTTGCGCCGGGAGCGGGATCTCGAACAAGCCCATTTGGTTATCGGTTTCAACGGTGTCGCTTACGAGGACGACGATTATTACGCGGCCCAGGTGTTGGCTACGGTGCTCGGCGGCGGCATGTCGTCGCGCCTGTTTCAGGAGGTGCGGGAAAAACGGGGTCTTGCTTATTCGGTTTACGCGTTCACCGCCTCGTACGTGGATGGCGGTCTATTCGGCGTCTACGCCGGCTGTGGCGAGAGCGATGCCGGGGATACGGCGAGCGTCGTGTGCGACGAAATCATCAAGATCGGCGACGGCGCCGGTGAGGCGGAAACCGACCGGGCGCGCGCCCAACTCAAGGCCGGGCTTTTGATGTCCTTGGAAAGCCCTGCTGCTCGCTGCGAACAGATCGCCCGTCAGATGCTCATATTCGGTCGTCCCATACCGGGCAGCGAAATCATCGAGCGCATCGACGCCGTGGCGGTCGATTCCTTGGGCCCGGTTGCCCGCCGTTTGATCGGCGGCGGCGATGCGACCTTCGTCGCGCTCGGACCGGTGGCCGGCATTGAATCCTGCGAAAGCATTCGCGGGCGGTTTTGTTGAGTTGTACTGAGGCGCTCTTCACTTGAGTGTGAAGGCGGATCGCTTACGGGTTCAGGCTAGTCCTCGAGTAGTTGATCAAGCGAATCGGGATCGACCCAATATTCGTCCTTCGGGTTGATCTCCACCTCGGGCATGGGCTCGAACTTCGATTCGTCGAACGCCGGCATGACAGGCTCGGGGGCGCCTAGGGCCTCGAGGTGGGCCTTGGCCTTTTCCAACCCCTAGTGATAGGCCCAGGGTGGCCCGTCGCACCAGGCGGCACGATACGCCTTGGTCGCCGCGTCGATGGCGCCTTCTTGGTCGCCTTCCGCGCGGGCGATGCTGGCGAGAAGATTGAAGGCATCGGCTTGGCGAATAGGGTAAGGGCCGCGCTCGGCGGCCTCCCAAACATCATCCAGCCCGTTCCTGGCTTCGGCATATTGTTCGCGCGCGAAAGCGAGTTCAGCGATGGCGATGAGGGCCGGGAGCTCGAATTCCACAACGCTGGCCGCACGCGCCCGGGAGAGGGCGTGGTGCAGACGCTCCTCGGCGCGCTCGATGTCGCCTGAGCCCAGGGCCGCTCGGCCTTGAAGCAGGGCGGCGCGAATGAAATCTCGTTCGTACTTTCTATCATCCGCTAGCTGCCACGCGTGATTGGCCAGCCTAACTGCTGAGTTGATGTCTCCCTGATAGAGCGCCAGCTCGGCAAGAAATGCGCTGGCGAGACCTTCGCCCTGTCGGCGATTCATTTTCAATCGAATATTTTGGGCCCTGCGAAGCACGAGAAGTGTGGTGCCCTTGTTCCCAGCGGCGCCGAGGTTGCGACCTAAAGTAAAAAGGCATGCGCCTTCCCAAAAAGTATCATTTATCTCACGGCACAGCACCAGTGCTTGCCGAGAAATGCTTGCCGCGCTCCGCAACGCTCCGGTATCGAGATAAGTATCGCCAAGATTCGTCATACCTATCGCCAGATTATTGTGCTCCCCCTCTTTTTCTTGCAGTTCGTGTTGACGTCTATAGAGCGGAATCGAGCGGGCCGGTTGGCCAGAGTTTTTGTAGCTAAATGCTAGGGTGTTAAGGACGTAGGCCTGGGCAGATGACCAAATCAGTTTTGGTAGTTCGTCAGTGCCATTCGGAAACAACCCTTCAAGCCAAGCGATCCGTTCTCGGTGTGCCGCCAGCCGGTAGAGAGTGGCGTCGCTCAGCCTATGTTGGAACAGATTGTAGGCATCGTCATACCGCCCGAGCCCGACCAGCGTATGGTATCGTTCGATCGCCGGGGCGAGATCGTCGAGGGATGTGACACTATACTGATCCGGCACATCCATCGGCTCGAAATGGGCTTCGATCGCGGAATAGACCATATCCTGGTCCTTTTTGCCCGCGAGCTGCCAGACCACGCCGCGAACAATCGGATGGGCGTCGTAGCGGTTGGCCTCCCGGTCCCAGCCGATCAGCCCCCGGTCCTCCAATTCGTTGAGCCCCTTATCAAGCTCTTGTGCCTGGGCATAGGTCCTGCTCTCGCCGACCAAAAGGGCCTCCAGCGTGTCGTAGGTCGCCGGCATACGAAACGCGACCAGCGTGTTCAGTACCTCGCGGACATCATCGTCTAGGCCAGCGAGCGCGTGTTGAAGAATGTGGGATTTCCGCTTTTCCAAAGGCAATTTCGTGGGATTGAACTGGGGATGCGCTGTTTGCCATGCGGTGAAATCGCCCGGCGTCTTTCGGTCACGTGCCACCTGGCCGGCAAGAGCTTGAACCAAGAGCGGGTGGCTCTCGAAACTGCGGAAAATCGGCACCAGTTCCTGTCGCGAGCCCTTGGCGCCCAAGGCTCGCCACAGACCGATCGCGTCATCATCTTGCAGGCCGGATAGGAAATAGGCAAAACATCCCGGACGTGGATTTCTGGTCGGAAGCTGGAGCGCCAATGGATAGAGGCGCGTGCTGATTAGAATCCGCGACTCCGTAACCTGCGACAGCCTCCGCAGAAAGTTGTCGGCACGTGGGTCAATAGATTGTCGTAGGCGGTGTTGCCCGGTGAAGGATTGCGCCGCCGAAGGCGGCAGGCCGACGGTGTCCGCCACGTAGTTTGCCGTTTGTTCGTCGTAGTCATCGTCAGCCAATCGGCTCGCGTCCATTCGGTGATAGGCGAGGAGAATGCGCTCCAAGCCATCGAGCACTAATAGATATGGTTTTTCAGTCAAATGGCGCAGCAGCTCGTTCTCGCGATCCTGCCAGGCGAGTTTGCGAACTTCGTCCTCCGCCCGGTCGCTGGCGTAGCAAAGGGCACGGTTGAGAAAATTTTCGAAGCCGGCGTCGGATTCGTAAAAGCTCCACCACATTTGCCCCGTAAGAGGTTTCATTTCCTCCGGGGCGATGTCTTGGAACCATTTCCAGGTGAGCGCGCTCTTGCCCATGCCGCCGATGGCGACGAAGCAAAAGATGGTCGAGCCATAGGGCTTGGACCCAGGTGTCGCCACCCAGTCAGTCAACGCGTTTAGCTCCTCTTGCCGCCCCACCAAATCGCGGGTCTGCGACAGCGTATACGGATGGGCGATATAGGGATTTGGTGGTTCAGGGACGGTGGTAAAGCGGTGCAAGCTCCGGGCGTCAGATTTAGAATCCTTCGGTTCATCGCTTTCAAGATCTTTGCGAAGAGCACGTAAGGCTTCACCTACGTGGCCTCGCAAATCCTCGGGCGATTTAAAGAACGCGGCAACGCGCTCCTCGCCGATGCGCGCCTTGGGCGCCTTTAATTTGACCGCCCCCTCGCCGATCTCGAAATGGTCTTCCGTGAAAGTATGTTCTTTATGGCTGAAGAAGATCAGCCTCGGCTTATTCAGCTCGACCGCGTGGTTGTATTCCATCTCGGTGATGGAGAAATCCTTACCTTTCGGTATGTACCCATAGCGTTGGGCGAAGATGCCGACATAAATATCCGCCTTCTCGACCACCTTGAGCGAAGCTTTAACCGGGCTGGCGTTGAGCGCAGTTAAGTTTTCCATGATCTGGGCGGCGGGTAAACCGGCGCGCTGGCATCCCAGCCGCGCCTGCTCGCGGTGCTCGGGCAAATCGCGCGCGGTGCTCGATATCATCACGGTCAAATGTTTCGGCATTTCCCTTCCCGCCAAAAACCCTTCGCTCCCAATCGGATCGAGGCTCTTGGAACTCTTATTGCGTACCATTTTGACGTGTTGAATTTACATCAACCTCGCCCTGTATGTCAGCCCACCGCTACTTGGGCTCTGGGCTTTCACCGGTTACGTTCGCGATCGCGAGGTGAGTGTTTCTGCCAAATATATTACTTCCTTCGCTGTCACACACAGTCCTTCATCCACGTCCTAACCTGTCATACACGTCACAACCCGTCATACACGTCACAACCTGTCATCCACGTGCTTGACACGTGGATCTATTCTTCAGCCGCGTCGGCGCTCGTCTAGCCGGGGCTGGGGGTTCAGGGCGATCGCATTTCCACCCCGCCAAGGTATGGACGGATCGGATCATGGCTGGAACGAGGGGCAGTGATGGATCCATGTGTCAAGCACGTGGATGACAAAACGAGCACGTGGATGAAAAAAAAGCAGCACAGGGTGGCAAGAGCATCTTCCACAACAGACACGAAAATAGGCCCGGCAGCAGTAGGTCAAGTCCGCGCATTCCGAATTCGTTCTAAGAACGAGCGGGTATATCGAGGATGAGGGGTAATTTAAGGGTCAAGCGCTATTAGGTTATGAGAAGAAACTGCGAGAACGAAGCAGAATTGCGAAGTCTGAGGTCTAACCCGAGTTCGTTTTCGGTTCAGCGCACGACTTAATCAACGGCGGCTTTCACTGTGGCATCCATTCAAGCCGACATGCCTTCCAGCGCGGTGCGCGCTTGGCGTAGTTCACGGGTGGTGTGTTCGAGGCGGCGGGCGAGTTCGCGCATGATCTCGACGGACATTTGCGGGAACTGGCAGACCAATTGGAAAAACAAATCCTTTGAAATACGTATCGTAGCCAATTTGGTTGTCGCGGTGACGGTCGCGGTTCTTGGCACGTCGCAAAGAATGGCGATCTCACCCACAAAAGCATTCTTGCGCATGGTTGCCACCTTGATCGGCCCGTTGGGTGAATCGACCAAAACATCGGCCTCGCCATCGACGATGATATACGCAGAATCGCCAATGTCGCCTTGGTGGAAAAGCTCTTGACCGGGCGCAAAAGTCAGATGCTCGCTGGTGAACGCAAGCAATTTGAGCTGGCTGGGCTCTACCTTGCAAAACAGGGGAATGTTGCGAAGAAGTTCGACGTCCTTGTTCAGTGTCATTGGCTTATCTCCGTCGCCGCGGGTTATTCACCCTCGATGAGTTCCTTGAAATAGCTTCCGGGGCGGTCGAGCTGGTCGAATGGGCCCTGTTCCACGACTTGCCCGCCACGCATCACGATGACCCGGTCGAATCGATTTCCCTGGCTCGGCCTATGAAGGACCCAAATCAGCGCCCGTCCCTTGAATTCGGTAATTAGGTTTTCCAAGACCTGGTTTTGCCCCGCTCCATCCAAGGCTGTTGTTGCCTCGGATACGATGAGCACGTCTGGGCGTTTAAGTACCGCGCGGGCGATGGCGAGCTTCTGACGCTTGGCTACCGTCAGCCGAGCACCGCCAATACCGACTTGAAAATCGAGACCCGCCTCGATCACCGTGCTTCTCAGATCGAGCGAGTCGATAACCTCTGAAATCACTCGACCGACGCGTTCGGCGCCCTGTGCTTGTCCGTATGCGAGTTTTCCAAACAGGATGTTGTCTTGAAGGGTGGCCGAAGCGTTGTAATGGTGGGGATCGAAGAACTCGACGGCCGTGGCGAGATCCTTGGGCAACCCGCTGGCGAAGGCGGCGCGGGCGGTCAGCAATTTTTGCTGGAACGCTTCGTCCAGAACGCCCAGGCGATGACGCGCCGGAATTAACTTGAACGGAAGGGACAGCAGCATTGAGCGGTCGAATTCCTCCAACTCGCCAAGCTTGCTCCGGTCCGCTCGATTGACTAGTGCTGCGTATTCGGGCAGATCGTCAGCGCTGATGAAACTGAATTGCTGGAAGAATTCATGCTCGGGCGGGAGGCCGGAGAACAGTTCGACCATGGTCTCCGCGACGATGTAACCCCTTTCCAAAAGGTCATTGACCAAACCCGTGCTTTCCAACACTGAAAGCATGTACGAGTTTTCGGCCAGATTTTCGAAGTCGAAAGTATCGCCGACCGGGGTGCCGAAGAGCAGGTTCTC
>JAAXGF010000232.1 GCA_012267605.1 Alphaproteobacteria bacterium
TCGCCGTCGATGTTTTCCTTCAAAAGTCCTTCGCGCAGCATGAGACCAAGATTTTTTCGCGTCCGCCTCCATGGTGCGTCCGCCGACTTGTAAATGACGTGCCGCAAGTCGTTCAGGCGACCTGGATTGGAAGGTTTTTCGTCCCGCACCCAACGTTCCCGGGATTGCCCTCCCTTCCATGCGCGTGTCGTGAATCCAAGTATCTCGACCTTGACTCCACATCGCTCCATGGTGCGGGCTAACAGATCCGCGCTGACAGCAGCAACGGCAATGGGCCGCCCACGCATTGATCCTGAGTTGTCGATCAACAGAGACACGACAGTATCGCGAAAATCACTCTCGGTCTCTCGCTTGTACGACGGTGCGCTGAGCGGACTGGTTACGATACGTGCTAGCCGGGTTGTATCCAATATTCCGTCATCGAGATCGAAACGCCAAGCACGCTGTTGTTTGGCGAGCAACCGGCGCTGCAATCGGTTGGCCAACTTCGCTGTGACCTGTCCGAGGTTGACGAGTTGGTTGTCCAACTGAGTGCGCAAACGCTGGAGCTCATTAGGATCACACAGATCCGCTGCATCAATAATCTCGTCGTACTCGCGAATATAGGCGCGGTAACGATGTTGATCAGGTTGGTTGGACCAAGGGTCTCGTGACATCCAAGGAGACTCCAACCGTGGCGATTCCCTCGAACCACGACCCGATCCGGGGTCGTCCTGCGCTTCGCCTGCTTCTGCGGTGGCGTCGCCAGAATCGGATTCGCCTTCGCCACGGCTGCCATGGGCTTGAATTCCGACTCCGTGATCCTCGTCGTTGCTCCCGTCCGCTGCCCCAGCATCCTGGTCCAAATTGTCGCCGTCGGACCGGGCTTCACTTTCGTCCTGTTCGTCGCTCGAGTCGTCCGAGAGCTCGAGTTCGCGCAACATCTTGCGCAGGAGCTGGGCAAATTCGTCTTGGTCACCGAATTGATGGATCAGATCTGTAAACGTGTGGAATGCTTTTTCGTCCAACCAGTCTTGGCACAAACGGACCATGGTAACTGCCGGGGCGGGTGGGGGTGTTCCGGTCAATTTTTCACGCACCAACAAAGCCAGAATCTCTGGAAGGGGGGCTTGTGAAAGGTTGTTGAACCGCTCGAATCCGCCCTTGCAAACGGCCTCATCTGTTGCCGCCGCGAGGTTTTTTGCTACGCCTTCCATGCGGCGGGTTCCAATTGACTCGACACGAGCTTGCTCCACGGCGTCGAAAATTCGGCCAGCCAGTTCGCCTCCCGGTCGGAGCTTTCGGTGGAGCGATTGATCATGATAGCGGGCACGCAGCGCCAGCGCGTCCGCCTGTCCACGCAAGGCATTTCGACGCGTGCGCATGCCCGCCTGGCTTGGTGTCGGCAGTCGCGCTGTCCCACCTTGGAGAGTGGATTTGTTTGATCCGAAAGCAACACTCAACGCGGTGTTACCCGATAGTGCTCGGGTAGCAGCCGAAATTGCACGCTTAAATACGTCCAGTCGGGATTCAGTCGTCGACATGTATTACCGTTCAGACACTACGCGAGCGCCCGTCCTCCTCAAGTTCCCGACCAAAGCAGCGCTGGAAGTATTCACCAACACTGGGTCGCTCCACCTCGTCGCACTTATTCAAAAAGGTGACCCTAAAGGCAAACTCAATGTCGCCAAATATCTCAGCGTTTTCCGCCCACGTTATAACGGTACGTGGCGACATCACCGTCGAAATATCGCCAGCGACAAAGCCGGTCCTCGTTAGCTCCGCCACGTTCACCATCGCATTTACCTGCTTTTGCTTTTCCGGGTCAGAAAACGAGGGCACGTTAGCGAGTACGATAGCGACTTCATCGTCATGGGAGAGGTAGTTCAAAGTCGCGACGATATTCCATCGATCCATTTGGCCCTGGTTGATCTGCTGGGTGCCGTGGTAAAGGCCCGTTGTATCGCCCAATCCAACAGTGTTAGCCGTAGCGAACAGTCGAAACGCGGGATGTGGCCTGATCACGCGGTTCTGGTCGGCGAGAGTAAGTTTTCCTCGCACTTCAAGAACCCGTTGGATAACGAACATCACGTCGGGTCGCCCCGCGTCGTATTCGTCAAAAACTAAGGCAGTCGGATTCTGCAGGGCCCAGGGCAGAATGCCCTCACGAAATTCGGTGACCTGTTTCCCGTCGCGTAGGACAATGGCGTCTTTGCCCAGAAGATCAATTCGACTGATATGACTATCAAGATTGACACGCACGCAGGGCCAGTTCAAACACGCCGCAACTTGCTCGATATGAGTTGATTTACCGGTGCCGTGATACCCTTGTATAAGGACCCGGCGGTTGTGTGCGAAACCCGCGAGAATTGCCAGTGTTGTACCGTGGTCAAAATGATAGGCTTCATCGATATCTGGGACATGCTCGCTGGGCTCTGAATACGCCGGTACCTCCATATCGGTATCGATTCCGAATTGTTGACGCACACAAACTCGGATATCTGGCTTTCCGTTTGGTAAGGCGGGAAAATTGTCGGCAGCCTGTTCCATTCAATTGTCTCCGGTAAATTTCGTGTCGGCTCGCATTGACGCGGAACTGCTCCCTTCCCGCCAACAGATGAATTCGTCAAAAAAATTATTCGCTGGATCGTCCAGCAGCCGCTTTCGCTTTGAGTTCACCCCTACCATGAGTAGAGATAATTCACAAGCGATGGACGTGAACTGATTCGGGCGATTCCGTGGTCTACCCATTTTTGACATTCCACCCCATTATATTGGCCAGCAATTAACTTCCCGTTCACGGCGCGGCAGTTGGTGAACAAATTCGTAACGTTAACGGTGGCGATCGCGGGCTAAACTTCGATATGCCTCAATAATTTCTTTGAGGCGTTCCTCGTCGGCCTTGTCACCTCCATTGAGGTCGGGATGAAGGTCCTTTACGAGTTCTTTGAATCGACATTTTATTTCACTCGACGTGGCCGAAGGTGAAAGACCAAGGACCGCGAGCGCCTGTCTTTCGCGAGACAATTGCCCAGACGGAATTTCCTCCGTGCGATCCGATTTTTCTCGATCGAATACACACGTTCCGAACAGGTCGGCAATATCACTCAGGTTCCAAACTTTCCGTTGTACACCGAGGGCACCCAACGGCCATGTCGGCCGGTGCCCGGTGACGTCCTCCCGGTTAAAAGCTTCCACTTCGGCTGGATTCATACCGTGGAAAAAATCCCAAGCGGCGTTGTACGCCCGAATGTGTTCGAGGCAAAACCAATAAAAGCTGTTTAACGAATCACGCGATATCGGGGCCCGGAATTCTCCATGTTCCATGCAACCGGGCTCGTCGCATAGACGTTCCGAATTCGCCGTGTCGGTTGCCGACGTTCGCCGAGTGCTGTCACTATGGGGTGACGTGTTCCGCATCGGCAAATTATGGCTGGACTAGCGGTGGCTGACAACCCAACACCCGAGGTCTATTATCGGTTGGGCAACGGTGTTGCGTGAAAGGTTGGTTAATTAACGACGTGCAGGACGACGTAGCGACCGTCTTGGAAGTCGGCGAAATAGTCCGTTGTCTCGGGATGCGTGATCGGCTCGCGTGAATTGTCCGGTTCAAGATTCCTTTCGGCGACATACGTGCGGTGGTTCGCTTCATGAACGAGAACATGATACCAAGGTTCGTCCTTGGGAGGTCGCGTCTTGGCCATGGTTTCATACCATTCATGGCTGCCCTGAAATGTTGGATCAACGTCAATAATGACGCCACGGTAATCGAAGAGCCGGTGGGAAATCAGTTGGCCGACACCGAAACGTCCTCGCTTGCTGCTCATAAGTTTTGTGTCCTTAATAATTCTGCGACTGGGAGGCAGCTACGCTCCGCCAGACGTTAGCCAGGTGATGGGGATGTGGTCAACCGTATTGCCAATTTCCATCGAGTTACCTGTTGCCGTCCGATTTTCCGTCAGCTTCGGTTCGGCATTCAAATTAAAGCCGCTTGACGATCACTTTCGATATATTGGCGCCAAAAGATTTTTGGAATCTGAATCCAGTTTTAGCGAAATGGTTTCGCAAACACTAACGTGTGCCATTCGTCAAGTGCCGCCCGGTGTTTCAGTATGAACCCTCGGCACGAGTAAGCATGAATAACCGTGCGTTCTTGACGCCGCAAAAGGCCCGAAACAACCGCCATGCCGCCACGTGAGAGATGGCGTGAAAAATCGCCAGCGAGGCAAATCAAGGGGCGAGCTAGAATGTTCGCAACGATCAAGTCGTACGGTGCCATGGAACGAACCAACCGGTTAGAAAACCCCGTGCTGTTGACAACGTGCATACATACGTCGTTTATGCGGGCGTTTTCTCGGGCGGTGTTCGCGGCGACAGGATCAACGTCGGCCGCCAGGACGCGAGCTGGCCAAGTTTTGGAACAAGCTATCGCCAAAATTCCGGTACCGCATCCCAAGTCCAAGATACGCCGTGGCCTATATCGTCGGGCGATTAGGTCAATGACAGCTAGGCATCCACGGGTCGAGGCATGCTCGCCCGTGCCAAAGGCGAGACCGGCGTCGGTAACAATATCTTTGGCGCCGATTCGGTTGTGTTGCTGGCTGCGTATGATAAACCGCCCCACGTGAATTGGTTGGGCGATCTTGTTGACGTGTGCAACCCAATCGAAATCCTGCAGGCGCGAGACGGTTATCTCTGGCGAGGCTAATCCAAGTGCCGCGGCCAATAGCGCTGTCTGACACTGCAACCCGTGCCTGTCGGGTCGGCGTTCACATATAGCCTCTATCGCCCACAAGCCCCTGCTCGTTGTCTCAAAGCGAGAGACTGAGATGGAGACGCTTTCCAGAAGTTCAGCGAATACCGTTGCCTCTGTCTCCGCTACCGTGAGCGTGACTCGCCACACGGTCTAGTCGGCCATCGGGATCGCCTGTGAATTGCGCAGGCGCTGGCGGCGACGAATTTTCGTCACTCCGGGCAAGGATAGGCATGCATGAGCGCGCCAAGGGCCGAAACTCGGCCTGGATTGTTCAATGATTCGGGGTGGTCCTGAGTCCACTCGATGAACACCTCGCGCATTTCACTACCTGAAATCTTAGAATCCTTAGGGCAAAAAAACTGTCGCTCGCCAAATACGTCCCCGACTAGGCGGTTTAGATCCCGAATACCTTCAAAATATGCCCCACACAGCAACTGGCCGTTTTCGTGATGATTGCCGCGCCCAAGGCAATCAAGCATCAAGCGCCCGGTCAACTCGGATTGGCGCACTGTTTCATGTTCTGTTTCCTGGGCATGAGAAGGGACGCTCGTAAATGCAAGGACGAGTGCGAACAGGAGCCACGCAACCCCTGCCGGCGAGAAACGGTTATAGGCGATACTGATCAGATGATCCTCCCAGATTTCACCAGTTATTGCGACGATTTGCGGATCAGAACGCGAGTAAGAAGGAATTGAATGCAGGCTCGAACAAGGGTCAAACCGCCGCACGGCACGAATCCTCATTCTACAAGATGGGTCCAAAATTCTCTTCGCGGCAAACTACGCCTTTCATTGTTGATCGTCCAACCGATGATATCGTTCCGCACGCGAATTTGATCGACGTTAACTAGGGCAGGCGTTCCCCCTTACGCCACTTCCAAGGAGGCACGAATTTCGTTCGCCAAATATTCTTGCGACCTTTCCGCGCGGCCTCCTCGGCCTTCACGTAATCAGCGGATTCGTGACGTGCCGCGACCGCCCAGCCCTGAAGCACGATCCAAGTGCTCAAATCCTCGATTCCCTTGTAGCAAACCGCCTGCGTGCGACTCTTGTCCATTGTTTCATGGGGGTAGCAACTGATTACTTTTCCGGCGATTTTCTTTTGAAGCGCGGCGGCGGCGTGAAGACCACAATGCAATGTTCCGTTCGGTGTCCGGCAATCCTGGTTTTTTTCTGGCGCGTCAATGCCAAATAAATCCAGCTCTCTGTCACCAGCTAGGAGAGTGTCTCCGTCACGCACTGCCATCTTCCCCACAATCGGTTCGGCGCTCTCGGCTGAAACCACTGGCGTTTCCAACAGCCAGGCGGCTAAGAGGATTGAAGCGGCACGAAAAAAGGCCCACGCGGAGTTTACCATTTGGCTCGCCATGAAACGGCAAATCATCTGGCTCCGCGCAACGGGTAGATTTCTCGGCGCCCGCCGTGCCACGGCTATTGATCCAAGTCGCGTTTGACTTCGGCAAGAATCGCCAGCATCCAGGCCTCGAACGACTTGAGTGCGTCGGCCGACATGTCCCGAGGAAAAGTGATACTCGCCGTTTTCCCGTTCATATTTAGCCTGGCGGTGACCTCGTTGTCGGTCTTTGAAAAATAAGCGCGTCTCAGTGGCGCCTTCTCGGTGGCTCTGATTTCGTCGATTTTCTTGTCTATATGCTGCTTCAAGGTGCTCATGGATGTCCTCGCAAAATTCAATCCGTTGCCGCGATTATGTCGCGAAAAAGATTAGTCGCCACTGACAAGGATTTCGACGACAATCGCCGTTAGTGATCACGCTTGTTCGGTACTGGGCAGCGCGAGTTGGATTATCGCGAGCGCCATCACATTGCCAGCCGGAAAGGCCGGTCACCAATTCGCTGTTGGCAAAAGATTCGCCCGAATACCGGGCGTCATCGTGCATAAGAATTGGGTGGGATATATCTTAAACTCGCCGGAGCACATTGATTCCAACGTCCGGATTACATATCTGAGATAAAAAGGTATCGTACTTTTCCACGTGTTCGATGGAGATCTTTGCCCATTACGGTTGCGGTCGATAGAGTCATAGTGGTCATTGGCGTTTGCGCGTAATTCAACAAGTATGCGTCCGCTTTTCCGTTTTCGTGGTGAAGTTCACCGGCGTGAACTCGAGAAAGGCGATTGTGGATGTCGAGGTGCGCGTTGATTGTCGCAGTCATCGCCTTGTTGATCGGAACCGATGCTGCAACCGGTGGTGACGCGCCAAAATTGCCCAAACCTGACGCTCCCCTTGTGGAGATCGTTCGTTGGTTTGATGATGTCACGGCAAAAATTGAGATTAGCCTGGATCCCGTGATGCGTCAGATCGTTTGCCGGGTCGCCTACGAGCCCTTTTCACCGGATTCTCTAAGCCGCGCGATGCGAGTCTCGGGTACAAAGATTTGGAATGCCGTCGATAAGTTGAGCTGGATGGGGTTGGTGAACGTTCGGGTCAATACGGATTTGAACCTCGTCGTCCCCGCGAGCGATCGGGCGAGAGATCTGATGCGGCGCTGGGCGGAATCTTGGTGTTTAAGCGACGATAGCTGCGGTGTTCGGCGCTAGTTGCTGATCCAATCTCGCGAAATCAGGCTCCCGCTTGGGGATCACGTTACCCTTCGCGCCATTCCACATTCTTTGGCGCCTCATTCCTGTCTTGTTCACGAGGAGCCGCTGCGATCACACGTGCTCAAGAAAAGTTGAGCAAACGTGTTTTTTCAGTGGCGGGCGAATTGCGTATTGTCCGGGCCATTAAAACTCCCTGCGAAACGTGCGCTCATAGATTGCCTGAATGGGCGCACAGTCCCAGCCCCCACGGTGTCCCCCCGCCGTGGGGGCATCCCCTCAGCCGAGATTGTCGTAGTCACTGCCATTCGAGGAGTGGCGCTGCGGAGGCTATTGAACGGACTGTGACATAATTTCGCCAAAATAATGAACTAGCGTATTGACCAGAGCATATTCTATCTCCTCCATAGAAATGTCCTCTTTGGCAGATTGGGGTCGCATAACGCGGCCCCATTTCTGTATCCGCGGTACCATCCGCTCGGTCGTGGTTAATCAACGCGCTTCTTTCTTTGGTGCGGTCCACTAACAAGATAGTCGCCCGTCCAGCTGGCCGCTGATGAGATGAACTCTGCCGGAAATTCGGCAAGTTCCGACTGCCGATGCAATTTCTTGCCGTGAGAGTTTCAGCCGGTCCATTGGAACGGAACGCAACGCTGTTTCGACAATATCTTGAACTCTTGCCTCGAGTTCATCGTAATCGCCATAGGCCATGGGGCTATCGCCCCTGACAGCCTTGTCGACGATGCCGTGAATGATCTCGCTCGCCAGGCGTCTTTCTTGGATTTGCACATTCGCGGCATCGGCGAACCACCCGTCGCCAAGCACCATGAACCATAGGGCAAAAAATATAATGCGATCAACGGTGCTCAAAGAATTAT